>CALJUK010000921.1 GCA_937975745.1 uncultured Planctomycetaceae bacterium
TTTCGGGGCAGGTCTGGTCAAGACAACCGAGGATTTTGGTTCGCAGGGAGACCGTCCCAGCCATCCGGGACTGCTGGATTGGCTGGCCGTCGAATATGTCGAAAATGGGTGGGATACCAAGTCGCTGTTAAAGACGATTGTGATGTCGGCCACCTATCAGCAAAGTTCTGCAGCCAGCCCTGCGTTGAACGCCCTCGATCCAGAGAATCGGCTGTTGGCTCGTGGTCCGCGGTTCCGTCTCTCCGCTCAGATCATTCGCGATCAGGCCTTGGCGGTAAGTGGGCTCCTCACAGAGAAACAGGGCGGCCCGTCCGTCAAGCCCTACCAGCCAGAAGGTCTCTGGAAGGAAATCGCCACCATCAATACTTACGACCAGGGGCACGGAGAGGACTTGTATCGCCGCAGTCTCTATACATTCTGGAAGCGGACTGTCGCACCTCCCACGATGAGTATCTTCGATTCGACCGGCCGCGAGATGTGTTCGGTGCGCACCAGTCGGACGAACACTCCGCTCCAGGCGCTGGCATTGATGAACGATGTCACGTTCGTCGAAGCGGCCCGGAAGCTGGCCGAGCGGATGCTGCGTGAAGGGGGTGACACGCCGGAAGATCGCATCCGTCTGGCATTCCGTCTGACAACGTCGCGCGAGCCAACCGCTGCCGAGAGGAACGTCCTGTCGAATGGACTCGCAGAACAACTGGCCTACTATCGAGAGCATCCAGACGATGCCAAATCGCTGTTGTCGGCGGGAGAGTCGCCGCGCGACGAGTCGCTCGATCCGGCCGAAGTAGCCGCCTGCACAATGATTGCCAGTTTGATTTTGAACCTGGACGAGACAATGACACTGCAATAGGCCGCCAGCACTAGCCCTGTTGCAGGACAACGCAAGGACATGTCGATGAACAATCCGATTGAGACTCTGACAGAGATGAACCGCCGATCCTTCTTCGGAAAGGCGGGCCTTGGGCTATTTGCCCTGCAGTCGTTGATGCACCAGGACTCGCTGGCAGCGGAGCGCGCCGTCACGCGCTCACCGGGCGGCCCGGTGTTGGGAGCGGAAGCGACCGGCGGCCTTTCCGGGTTGCCCCACATGACGCCCAAGGCGAAGCGAGTCATCTATCTGTTTCAGTCGGGTGCTCCGTCACAGATGGATTTGTTCGATTATAAACCTCGGCTGCGGGACCTGCATGGTTCTGAACTTCCGGAGTCGGTCCGGCAGGGACAGCGGCTGACGACGATGACCAGCCGGCAAACCAGCTTTCCCATCGCCGCGTCGGCCTTTGACTTCAAACAGCATGGGGCGAGCGGTCAATGGGTCAGTGAAGTTCTGCCTCATACCGCTCAGATTGCCGACGACCTCTGCTTTGTGAAGTCGATGCGGACCGAAGCGATTAATCACGATCCGGCAATTACGTTTTTACAGACCGGCGCGCAGCTGGCTGGCCGTCCCAGTATGGGGGCGTGGCTGTCTTACGGACTGGGAAGCGAGAACCAGGACCTGCCGACGTTTGTGGCGATGGTCTCCGTGGGCTCGGCACGAACAGGGCAGCCGTTATACGACAGATTGTGGGGCAGCGGCTTCTTGCCGACCCGTCACCAGGGAGTCCGCTTCCGTTCGGTAGGCGATACCGTGTTGTACCTGTCGAACCCGCAGGGAATTTCCGCGACGACCCGCCGCCGCTATCTCGATGATCTGGCCCAGTTGAATCAGATTCAGTTGGAACAGTCGCAGGACCCCGAGATCAGCACACGCATCTC
>CALJUK010000922.1 GCA_937975745.1 uncultured Planctomycetaceae bacterium
CGCGCGTCGGGTGTCTTGTCGGTTCCTTCGACGCCGCTGCGAATCACGGTGAGTAACTCGGCGGGCAGGTGGGCCCGCGCCTGCAGGTCGTCCCGCACGGATTCGCTTACGCAGATCACCTGCCGACACCACGCCAGGTCGATCCGGATCCGCTCGCGCGAAGCGAGGAAGTCGTGAACGGTCAACACGTACGGCCGCTCGAATTGAGTGGCAAGCCAGTTTCCCGTAGCAAGTGCGGCCCGCGACTGAACGTGGATGAGATCGGGGACCTCGCTGGCCAGATCGTTGTACAAGAAGTGCCGGACGACTCGCCTCCAGAGCGGGATATCCAATTGCGGGCAGCTCACGATGGTCAGTGATTTGCGTTTCTCGGGGTCGATGCGACTGGAATCGGGCGTGACGATGCGCAGGGAGACGCCGTCCTCGGTCAACTGAGAGGCCAGCCTGAGTGTGTAGGCACTCGTGCCCCGAACCTCGAATGGAGCTGCCACCATCAGCAGCTTCGGCGAGTCCGAATTGTCCGCTGCATTGTCGGCCAAGATGGAATTCTCAACAAAACGATTGCCAGATGCGACCGCGCGGGGTGTGACGGAGAAATCGTGTCAGCGACGTTCCGATTCAAGCGGGAAACGATTCACGTGCTACCGATCAGTCGATCTCTGTAAGGCCTTCGGTCGGCCGAGCACTTCCAGCATGATAATTGCATTGCGCAATTGCGTCGGGTCACGGAACGCGTCGAGGACCGGATGCGTTGCCTTACTCTCGGGAGGCCGCTCGCTGACGCCACCCATCGATACACCCATTGCTTCAATTGTCTTCGCCGACTCTTCGACGGCGTCGGGGACACCCGGCCGATCCCGGATGTGCGATTCGAGATTCTTCAGGTGCCTTTCCGAAACTTCCGAATCGAGGTGGTGTTGCTCGATCGATTTGAAGGCCGTCCGTTGCGATGTCCGGTCTGGACTGCTGTCCTGCCCTCCCGCTTGCGTTTGACGCCGCTGATTGCGGGACTCCTGCTTCGGTTTTCGTTGGGGTGGACGCGGGGCAACGGGCTGGGTTGTGCCCGAAGGCTGATTCTGCGGAGCGACCGGTCGCCGGGGAGAATGATCGGGAACAGGACGCGGTGGCGGTGGGCCGCCTTGTTCGGCTGGTGGCGTACCACCCCGCTGACGAACTTGCGTCAAGAAACGATCGATTTCACTCTGCAACTCGGGATTGCGCCGGGGGCGCTGTCCTGGCTGCTGGGGGCGCGGGGGACGCCGCCCGCCGGCCGGCTTGTTCTCGCTGACGGCTTGTAGGATCCAACTGATGAATGCGATCAGCAGAAAGATGATGCTGACAGCCGTTCCAAAGTCGAACGCCGCCAGAACGGGAAGGTCGTGTTGCAGCGGCATATGACACCTCGAACGACTCTTGCGAAGCGGGACTCGCTCGCCCTTACTGACTGCTGCTGGATGTCGAACCAGCGATCGTCGACCGCATTTTTGTATCGGCCTGGACGTTCTTCAGTTCGTAATAGTCCATCAGCCCCAGTTGGCCCGACCGGAACGCGTCGGCGACGGCTTGGGGAACTGCAGCTTCGGCCAGAACGACCTCGGCCCGGTTCTGTTGTGTGGTTGCGACCATTTCCTGTTCGCGAGCCTTGGCACTCGCGCGTCGTTCTTCGGCCTTGGCCTGCGCCACCCGCATGTCGGCTTCCGCCTGATCTGCCTGTAGCCGAGCACCGATGTTCTCTCCGACATCGATGTCGGCAATGTCGATGGAGACAATCTCGTAGGCTGTTTGCGCTTCCAGACCCTGCCCCAGCACGGTCTGTGAAATTCGATCGGGATTTTCGAGAACGTCTTTATAGGATGGTGTGGAACCGATCGCCTGGACGATGCCCTGCCCCACGCGGGCGATGATTGTTTCTTCGGTAGCACCGCCGATCAACTGCTGTAGATTGGTCCGCACGGTCACGCGAGCGCGGGCCTTCAGCTGGATGCCGTCACCGCAGACCGCGTCGAGCGGGCCGGGACTCTTCTTCGGATCGGGACAATCAATGACTTTCGGGTAGACGCTCGTCCGCACCGCTTCGAGCAGGTCGCGGCCGGCAAGATCAATCCCCTGGGCGACCTGCCAATCCAAGTCGATCCCCGCGCGGTGGGCTGCCACCAATGCCTGGATGACGTTGACAACGTTTCCACCGGCCAGATAGTGGGCCTCGAGCGCCCGAGTCGTGATGGGGTACACCTTGGTCAAGCCGGCCTGCACCGCCATGATTTTGCAGCGGACGATGACCGTCGGGTTCACCTTCCGGAACCGCATGATAATCAGGTTCGCGAACGAGATTCGCGCCCGAGTCATCACGCACTGGATATACAGGTTAAAAACCTGGGCGAAGAGCGCCAGGAAAACCAGGAACCCGATGATGATGATCGACATGACGACCAGTGCCGTCGTGCTGCCCCAATCCAACGCCAGCAGATGGACATTCGGCATGGTCAGGTTCCAGTTTAGCATGGCGGTATCCAGGTCTTTCATCACAATCGACACGTCAGACAACGTAACACGTCAGACAACGTAACACGTCAGACAATGCAACCGGCCTCTCCCGGGAACCCACTTCTCCCAGCCACGGCGAAATTCTTCCGGTGTTTAACCCTCGGACAAATCGAAGTCAAGCGGCCGGTCGGTACCCTCCTGCGCCAGTTTCGGCTGGCTCGACTTGTCAATCGTTGTTTCCCGCACAACCAACCGGTTGCCGCGGACATCGACGACTTCGACAATTCTCCCAGATTCGATCATCAGTCCTTCACTTTCGGCGTGAAATCGCTCGCCGTCAATAGCCACGATTCCACCCGGTGCCATCAGCGTCAGGACTTCGGCCGACTGACCGACAAACTTTCTCAATCGCGCATGTTCGTGGGCATACGGTGTGACCTCTTCCAGCTGCGGTGCCTCCAGCAGCAGCTTCTTGCCGAAGGGGGTTTTCGGCAGGAAGTAAAGTGCCACCAGAAACAGTGTTGGCAGAGACAATGTCGCCAGAGATACAAACACCCAGAATCGGCCCGGATGCGACGTTCCCCAGGCCCGCCAGCCGAAAACAATGGCCGCGATGACCGAGAGAACCGATGCGACGGTCAGTCCTCCACCAGACGGAAGGAACACCTCAGCGATGATCAGGGCAATGCCCAGAACCATCAGCAGCAGTGCATACGTAGAGTCGTCCATACTTGAAAAACAGTCAATCCTGGTGAATGCATGGCACCCGTCACTCGGACAGAGCCGATTCGGAGTCTTCGCGAATACACTTCAGTTTAGTGGCTGCAGCCCGGGAGTCCAGACTGTTGGGACCAACGCCGGGAAGTTGACTCCCGAACGAGAGGCCAGGTTGACGGAGGATGCCTTTGCGGCCGCCAATTGCACATCGGGCAGTCACTGCGCAGCCAGTCGTGAGGCGATGTCGGTCAGTCGACTTTCCTCTCCGAGGGGCTCTCCGTGCGGGGTTCTCCGCCGCGGCGCGTAGAAGTGGACCGGATTCCGGTGGCGTCACCTGCCGGTCTTGCAGACCAATGAGTGACCCAACGCCACCACAATTGTCCGCAATGCGGACTAGCGGCGAGCCTGTTCGCGCGAGACACGCAGAATCGGAAACGCCAGCCGATCACGCTGGCGCCCCCGCACGTCCGGCAGACTGCTATCCGATGTCGAGTGTTCAACAGCGAATTGAGCGGGCACTTGCGTCGTGGGACGTCGCTCGGGGACCGGCTGCCAACCGGCCCGTTCGAGGGCGGCGGCCGCGGCCGGGCTGGGACCATTCGAGTCCGATACGGTCAATGAGCGACCGGGCGCGGGAGCCTGTAAAGACGTCTTTGACTCCAATCGCTCCGGAGTCTGGGACCGCACAACAATATCGGGTCGGCGGGACGTGTCGGCCAGCTCTGTCCCTTCCGGCAGGCGGAGTTCGGGACTTCCGGCAATCACCCAGCCGCTCCACAGCTGTTCCAGCCGTTCGATACTCTCGGCACCGTAGTAGCGTTTGATCGCGTGGTCCCAGTTTTCCTGATGGGCGCACTGTAGAAACTCGAGATAACGCTTCTTGCCACCTTGTTGCACAAGATAATCCGCCAGCGAGTAACCTTCGGCATAGAGTGTCAGGACGTCTTGCATGTTGGTGGGGTACTCTTTCATCGACATCAGCGAACGAAGTGGAATTCGCTCGGCTGTTCGCATGACTGTCAGGGCTCTGTCCCGCTGGATCAGCCGTTCGGAATGGTGTTCGACCAGCGTGGCGGCACCTTCATCCGCCCAGCGTGGGAGGGG
>CALJUK010000923.1 GCA_937975745.1 uncultured Planctomycetaceae bacterium
TCTCGTTTCGCTGTCGATCCTGCTGGCCCTGATCGTTTTTCTGGGAGTGACGTTCTACCAGGTTATCGCGCCATTTCTATTGCCCCTTTTTCTAGCGGGCATTATGGCGATGATCTGCCAGCCGCTGTTCCGGCACTTCATTGTCCGTACCGGTGGTCGTGTCCGTCTGGCGGCCGGGTTGGCCACGGGCGTGGTGATGTCGGCCATTCTGATTCCCATCGTGTTTATCGTGGCGATGGCCTCCCTACAGCTGTTTACCTTCGCGCACTATGCGCTCGACAGCAACACATGGCGAAAAGCGATCCACAGCGTCTCTGACGGGCAGGGCTCGACGGTCTCGATCGAGCGGCTGCAGAAAGCACTTCCCGGGCTGTTCGGTCCCGAAGAAGTCGATCCCAAACAAGTCGAACAATGGCAGGAACAGTTTCGCACCGGTCTGCAGTCGTCGTTGTCCGAACTCTCGCGGAAGTCGCTTGGTCTGGCAGGGCGGACGGTGAATACCACGTTTTCGATCGCAGCCGGATTGGTGACGGCGGTCGTGGGGCTGTCGATTTTTGCGATCGCGTTGTACTACTTCTTCGCGGATGGTCTGGCCTTGCTGGACGCCTCGGAGAAGCTGATCCCGGTCCACTTTGACTACCAAAGACAACTCCGCGAGCGTTTCCAGGCCGTCGTTCGTGCTGTTGTGTTGGCCACGTTCCTGGCGGCCATGGCGCAAGGACTTGCGACGGCAGCGGCACTTTGGGTCGCGGGTTTCGGCCACTTTTTTGCCGTGGCAGCCATCGCGACGATTGCGGCCCTCATTCCAGTGGCGGGGACGATGCTAATCTGGGGGCCGTACGCCATCTGGCTGGGATACAACGGCTCGTGGTTTGCGTGCATCTCGCTGCTGTTGTTCGGATCGATCGTGATTTCGACGATGGACAACGTGATCCGAGCATTTGTCCTGCAACTGTCGCTGCTCGTCTTGTGTTGCATCTTCGTCGGCCTGATCGTCGCCTCGTTCCTGCGCGCGCTCATACAGGTTTTCATGACCGAACTGAAAGCACTCTCGGCCGACCACTTTGGCGGTCAGGGACTCGCGGCGTTGATGAAGGGCCAGCCGCAGCCGAGCTCTCCCGGCGAAGAACCCGCGGCCGAGCCAAGTTCTAACACAGGGAAGTCGGCCGTCGAGGACAACTCGATGGAACTCCCGGCAGCCAAGCCCAATGCCAGCAAGCCCGCCAGCCCGCCTGCGTCCAGCGCGGGGGCATCGAGCGAGCGACCAGAGTCATCTCCGTCGGGCGGTAAAGACGCGTCGTAGTGGGACCGATCAGGCGTCCCAGGTGACCCCGTCCCAGTCGATGACGCGCTGCAAATAGTTGATCGCATTCTGAGACATGGCCTGAAGCAGGAATTCCCCCTTCTCCGCCGATGCGTACTGGGGATAGCCAACGTGTCCCGGTTCCGAGCGGTCGGCCATCGTCCAGGCCCGGTTTCCCGGCAGAAACGCGGTTCCCCAGGGAACGTCCGCTACATCGCCGGGATCGCCCACGACCAGTTCCGGTCGGATCCGCATGATCATCGATGTTTCCCACTCGCAGGCGTGTCCCATTTGTCTCTGGAAGATGGACTCCTGCGGGTCTTGCGGTGGATCGCCGAGTGTCCAATACGTCGTGGTGATGAGGAGCAGGTCGTTTTCTTTGCGGCGCTCCTGGCGAATTTCAAACAGCGCCTGCTGGCTGGGGATCATGTTTCCGCCATGTCCGTTGAGCAACACGATGCGTTTGAAACCGTGAAACAGGAAGTTCTCGACCATGTCCTTCAGTAGGTCGAGATAGACGCGGGGCGAAGCGGACATGGTTCCAGGGAAGTCGAGGTGATGCTCTGAGTTGCCCAACCACATCAGCGGTGTCATCAGAATGTGATCGCTCAATGCTGCATCAATGCGGCGGGTGACTTCGCCGCAAAGCAGGCTGTCCGTAAACACGGGCATGTGGCGGCCGTGCTGTTCGAGTGCCGCAATCGGAATCAAAACGGGTGTCTTGCGATCGAGGGCATCGACCGCGGGCCAGGTCATCTCGGAAAGCTGCATGACGTTTCCTTCTGCACGGCAGGGGGGCTGGCCGCGTTATCAGACTTTGAAGTTCGCAGGGAATCCATAAGGCGTCGGCTCGTTGGCCACGCGTTTCTCGTTTGACAAGTTGTCAATTCGAACTGAACGGAGCAGGGCTCAGGACTGCCAGAACAGGGATTCTCGCGGAGAACGATAGTGAACGTCAAGGTGCGGCGTCATCAGTCGTTGTTCCCCGTTCGCCAGTGAACGTAATGCGGCTTCGACCAGACCGCTCGTCAACAGTGTCCGCTCGATCGGATAGGGAGCCTTCCCAGTCAAAAACAGCTCTTCGGCGCGGGCCATCAATGCTGCGGAGTAAACCACGTTGGGATTGGGCGGAAGGTAAAATAGCGTCGACAGCGGTTCTTCGCGACCCTTGATCCGGACGGCGCAGGTGAAATCTTTTACTAGCCCATTCAACTGGAGCATCGTGGCGCGTGTTCCGTCGGTGTATTCGTACCGGTAGGCGACCGGTGATTCGACCCATTCCTGCATCTGGGCGAACGTCGGATACCGATGGCTGCCTGTCGGTGTCTGGGCAAGTGACTGACTCCGGGACAGGCACGCCTCGAATAGCCGTCGGTCCCAGCCGCCCGTTGCCCAACTCTCATGTTGGAACGCCTTCCAGACAGAGTCTCCCCGCAGCGCGTGGATTGCTTTGATGCCTGTCTCGCCTCCTTTGCGCCGTTCGGCCAGGCACTGCATCATCTCCAGTGCGTGAAAGTCGTAGATATCGACCGGACCGTAGGCGACTCCCAGAATCTCTTCGGCTTCCGCTTCATAGGGAAGATCGACCGACGGCATCCGCCAGGTATGGGGTAGTGACGAGCCGGCCGACAATGGGAAGCCTCGCTGCTTTGCCGTCTCGACCATTTCCTTGGCCCAAGCCCACTTCCAGGAAAGATGTTTGTCGTTGAAGACGGGAGTGCAACGTCCGTCCTGATCGAAGACATCGACGATCTTCTGAAAGAACTCATAGCGGGGATACTGCTTCTGGCCGAGGTCGTTGACGGGATATTCGCCATGCTCACCGATCAGCAGGACGGCATCGACGGCCAGTTTGTCGCCTCCGCAGCGGAGCGTTTCGGCAATCGTAGGATAGATGGTGAAACCGAACTCGCGAGCCCGATCACGATTGAGGTCTCCTTCGCCCACCTGGTCGACGTACGCCGAGACAACGTCGATTTCCGGCCGATGCCACTTGCCACCGATTGGATAGCCGGCGAGAAATCGTTCCGCCATATGCCAGGCATGCGAGTGGTAGTACCAAATGTTGGTGACGACGGCGAGCCGCAGGCGACGCTTGCCATCACCACCGTCAGAGGCCTTCGGCTTCAATTCGGCCTCGACGATTGATGGGTTCGTTCCCCAAATCATGGGTCCACCCAGGAAGGCGGCACTTCCCAGAGCGGTCGTCCCCACGGAAGAGCGGACACCGCGCCGCGAAGCCGCCG
>CALJUK010000924.1 GCA_937975745.1 uncultured Planctomycetaceae bacterium
AGTACCTGCAGAAGCTCGCGCGCAAGGGACGTGACGACAAAATCGAGCACATTGACACATTAGCAGTCCACGCATAGAGTTACGGTTGGTCAGCCCCAACCCGCTCCGCCGGCCGTCGTCATCCGTTTCTCGGGATCTCGGACAGCGGAAGGACCTTCGAGCATGTCGACCGCGTCACCCGAGCCCTTCTCTTCGTCAGCAACCACCGAGACCAGCGGGCCCGGTCTGCTGCTGCAGATTCCGAGTTGGCTCGGTTCGATCGTGCTGCACGGTGCGCTGTTGCTGGCGTTGTCCTTCAGTCTGCGCGGATGTCAGACCGGTGCCGGAGGCGGAAACGAGTCGGAGTTCCGGGAAGTCGGCATCTTCGTCAAGCAGCCGAACGAATCCCAGGAAATAACCGAGTCCGAGACTCCCGCGACCGAGTCGTTGACGTCGGCCGTCGACGTCCGTCCCGTAACGGAGGTCGAGAAGCAGCCCCCCGTTCCGGTGCAGGTCCCGAAACTGGGCCCCCCGATCTTGGGACCGGGAAGGAGCGGAAATCCGCCCCCGTTCACACCAAGCGTACCGGATGCGGGGATTTCTGCTTCGACGGCTCCTCGGGCGATGGCTCCGGGGACCGGGGCGACGTCTTTCTTCGATGCGGTCGCCAAAGGAAAGCGGTTTGTCTACGTGCTGGACAGTTCCGGAAGCATGGGAAGCTATGGCGCCATGCAGGTGGCCAAGACGGAGTTAATGGCCAGCCTGCAGAACCTCGACGCTTCGCAGGAATTTCAGGTCATTTTTTACAATACTCGCCCCCGCTCGATGTCGGAATTCGACCCGTCGGGCCGCATCTACACAGCGACCAGCATTCACCGCACGTTGGCGCGGCAGTTTATTGCCACTGTACAACCTGACGGCGGGACAAACCACATGCCGGCACTTCGGATGGCGTTGTCATTGGAACCGGATGCGATCTTCTTCCTGACCGATGCCGATGAAGCCATGTCGGCTGCCGACCTGGACGAGGTGGCCCGGCTCAATCGCGGCCGCTCGAAGATCTACTCCATCGAATTCGGCAAAGGGAACGAGCTCAAGCACCAGAACTTTCTGAAACGGATCTCCGAGCAAAACGGAGGGAGCTACCGCTACCGTGACGTCACCCAGTTCACACGTTGAACGACGGTGGCCCTGCGCGACAGTGGTCAAGACAGAGCGGCCGAACGACATCGGCCAAGCCAGGCGACCGGCCCGTCTGCCCGCGTCGCTGACAAGATTGAGTCCAACTATGCCCACCGGGTCGTTACCACTTCTTGCGCCGTTGCTGCTGCTCCTCCTGTTATCCGCGGGATCGGATGCGATGGCGGAGGAACGGGTGCTGATTCGTCCGGAAGGGACTGCCAGCCAGATCGCCGTCCGCGGGAAGATCGTCGACTACACAGGCGAGTCGGTGACCATTCTGACCGGAGTGGGCAACGTGACGAAGACCTACCCGATCGACTCGATTGTGCAGGTCGAGATGCAACGGCATCCGCTGCACACCGAGGGTGCAAAATTGCTCGCCGAAGGCAAAATCAACGAAGCGACCATCGCCCTGCTGCAGGCGCATCAGCAGGAACCGAGACAATGGGTCCGCCGCGAAATCCTCGCATTACTCGTTGAAGCGGGACTTCGTTCGGGCGATCTGGCATCGGCCGCATCACGTTTCTCGGCTTTGTATCAAAGCGATCCCACCACGCGGCATGTCCGACTGATTCCACTCACCTGGTCGGATCAAACGACCGATCCAGCGGGAGAACATGTGGCTGCGGCCGCCAGCCAGGCCCGCCGCTGGTTGACCAGCCGCGTCTCGATCGAACGTCTAATGGGTGCCAGCCTGTTGTTGACGAGCCCGGTCGAGGGTGCGTCGGCTGCCGCCGTCATGGAAGACCTGGCCCGCGATGCGGTTCCGACGATCCATCTGCTGGCCCGCGCGCAGCAGTGGCGCGTTCGCCTGGCATCCGGACAGCTGACGCGCGGTGAAGCCAGTCGCTGGGAAGCCCGCGTGGAAGAAATGCCGTCGGTCCTGCGGGCCGGTCCGTATTTCCTCGTTGGACAGGCGTATTTACAGTTACGAGAGTTCGAACAGGCCGCCAGCGCGTTTCTCAGACTGCCGACAGTTCATCCCGAGCGTTATCATCTGGCGGCAGAGGGGTGTCTGAAGGCGGGTGATGCGTTGTGGCAAATCGGACAGCGGATTCCGGCGATTCGCCTGTATCAGGAAGTCGTCCAGCGCTTTCCGGAAAGCACCGCCGCGGCGACGGCCCGCAGCACACTGGCCAGTACGTCGGCAGAAGTAGAATCCTCCACGGGAGTCGATTTCCGGATCGACTCAACAAAATAGTGTTGCGTCACATCTTAAATTTCGGGTTGAGAAACGAGACTGAAGCAGCCAACAAGCCGCGGTCCAAACTCTTGAACCCTCAATTTGACGCCTGACAAGGCAGTAACGCGGCCGCGACGAATCCGATCCATTCGAGTGGACGCGTTTCATTTGCGTCCCGTCCGTCGTTGATCCATCGAAAGGCATGACACGGTGAATTCGAGCAGCCTGTTGAACCGGGCGACGGCCCAGATTGGGGCGCTTTGTCTGATGGTCGGTATCTGCCTCGCGACAACGCCGGTGTGGGCACAGGCCGATGCGACAGCCGACTCCTCCGGATCGGCCGGCGGAACAAGCCAACTCGAAGTCCGCGATCTCATCGCAGCCAGCGGTGTCATCGGGCTGGTCATTGCCGTCCTCAGTGTCACGATGGTGGCACTCATCGTCGAACATCTCTTCACGGTGCGCCGTCGCGTTCTCATGCCGCCGGGTCTTGCCGAGCAGATCCACCAGCGCATCCAGAACAGACAATTCGCCGAAGGCATCGAGGATTGTGACGAACAACCGAGCCTCTTGGCCCATGTCCTGCGGTCGGGCCTGATCGAAAGTGACCTCGGTTATCCCGCCGTCGAGAAAGCGATGGAAGACGCCAGTACCGAGCGGGCCGCAGCCATGTTTCGCAAGATCGAGTACCTCCGCGTGATCGGCACGATCGCCCCCATGTTGGGTTTGCTCGGCACGGTCTGGGGCATGATTCTGGCCTTTCTGGAATTCGAATCGAAAGCC
>CALJUK010000925.1 GCA_937975745.1 uncultured Planctomycetaceae bacterium
CGTATTGCTGCGAGCGGCGGAAGATTAAATCGGCGAATTGGACACTCCCCAGAGACTGCCGGACACGATCGATCCACTGCTTCCAGTCAGCGCCAAACATCGGATCGGCAGCCATCGCCGTCAAACCGGACTCGTAACCGAGTCGATTGCGGGCGACGCATTCAAACTGGTAGACGAACAAACCAGCCGGTGTTGGATCTTTAGCCCGGTACTCCGCTTCGCGTTCGAGGATATGCAGGGCGATTTTCTGGTCGAACTTGGCTCGCTCTTCTTCAGCCCGCGTCATCACAAACGTCTGGAATGCGTTGAAGTAAGGCGGCCACCGTGTCTATCCGTCTCAGGTGCGCCCGGTCAGACGCATCTCTCCCCGCAGAAAGTCGATTGCCAATGGAAGCTTGGTGGTCGCGAGGACTTCTTCGTGAATGGCGGCCAGAATCTCCTGGGACGAAATTCCTCCTTCGAGCCGTTCGCGATACGTCCGGAAGAAGTAGGCCTGCTCGATGTATTCTTCCCGGTCGAGTTGCGGAGACAGAGCGTTCATGGAGAACGTCACCTCGGGAATGAATTGGGAAGACTAACGAAGCAAAATCAGCGTCTCAGATACGAATTGAGTGCGTTGGCTTCCGCGGCTCGTTGCAATTTCCGCTCTTCGATCTCTTGCGTGATTTGTTCCAGACGCGCTTGGCGGCGCTTGCGTTCAAACCACATCATCCCCACGACGCCGGACGCAACCAGCAGAACAAAGAAGACTGCCCACTTCGGTATTCCGGGTTTTGCAAAAGGATCGCTTTCCAGGATCGACGGGTCAACTTCCTGGAATGCGGCTGTCGCCTCGGGAATGGACCTCGGCCTCTCGCCATGCAGCCGTATATTGTTTACGACGGTTTGCATGGACTCGGCGAATCCGTCGAAATGGGAGATCGTATCGTGCAGAAAAAACGTCTGGATACGGTTGTCCCAGAACGTGGCCGTCACGGTGACACCTCCCCGGTTGTCGTAGACTTTCTTCCAAGTGGCATACAGCCAGGGGTCGAAGTACGTCTCGCCAGATTCGCCCCGGTCCAGGAATGTGCGTTCTGGGAGTTTGCGAGCTGCGGCCAGTTGCTCTTCGATGACGTCGGGTGTGACAAAGTTGATTTTTGCGAAGAGATAGGTTCGCGCGTCATCCGGGCTCTGAAACGAAAATTTGTCTGGAAGGCCCTTTCCGGGAACCATCTTCCATCCGCCGGGTAGCACGATCGAAAAGTAGGCGCGACCGCCATCGCTGGGGGCGGCTGTCAGAAGTTGTGCCGCCGGTTCACCGGCCGATGCGGTCGTTTGCAACCCGATGCCAATCAGGCAGACCATGCCGATCAGGCATCCGGACCAAAGAAGTTTGGTTGCCTTGGTCACTGACTCGGAGATCATGCCACGAGAGTCCTGACACTGCCCTGCGTTGTGATGAGATCCTCTCATCGTCCGATCCTTCCGATGTTTGAGTTGTGACCGGGCGTCCAACGAGTTGTCTCGGGAGTGCCGGCCTTCCATCAAGAGGAGTTCCCCGGATTGATAAGATATTATGCTGGCTTGAATGAAATTCTCCAGGGCACAAGGAGAAGAACTCCATTCACGCCGTGTTCTGCTGTGAAGAAATCTTCATAGTGTGTTCGTCCGGGCACAATCACCGCTGCGGCTGTGTTCGTCGAATGGACTTCCGGTGTGGAATGGCATCGGGGATCGGATTCTGGCAAGATGGGGGTCTGTGCATTGGATCTGTGTGTTCACAATACGGTGGCGACGGTTTCCAATTTCATTTCGCCGAATGTCAGCGCCGAAGCACTTCCTTAGAGACACCATGACCACCGCCGACGACATCCCAGCTGACGCCCCCGCGACCGACGAAAACTCAGCTCCAGTCGAGAACCCCGGTATCGTAGCCCCAAGTGAACCAGAGAAATCTGCTTCACCCGGGTCGCTGCAGGTCATTGTCTTGGTGGTGGCAATCGTCTGTCTTCCGCTGGTGATCACGGGGCTGATGCGGGTTGTCCCGCCACTCGGACGACTTGCCGAGCCCTATTCTGGTGGGATGGCCTACCCCGCCTCGGTAAGACCGTTTGCACGCCGGGATCTGGGAATCGAACCAACTGCCCTGCCGATGGTTACCAACGTGCAGATTGTGGACTTCGACGGTGATGGAAAGAACGATATTCTGGTCTGTGAGGCGGTCCGCGATACTGTCTCGCTGATAACGCGAGGTTCGCAGGGGGAATGGGACGAACAGACTTTGATCCGCGATGTCTCAGCACCGGCGCATGCGACGGCCGTCGACATCGATCTCGATGGCGACCTGGATCTGGTCGTCTCGGTCTTGGGAGACATTCAGCCGAATGATGGAGTGGTCGGGCGGGTCGAGTTGTACGAACGGCAAGGTGACACTTTCGTGCGGCACGTCATTCTGCGCAACGTTCGCCGTGTGGCTGACGTGCAGCCAGGCGATTTTGACGGGGACGGCGATGTGGATCTCGCGGTGGCCGTCTTCGGGTACAACCGAGGGGAAGTCCTCTGGCTCGAAAACCTCGGCGATTTCCAGTTCCGAGACCATCTCCTGTACGACGCACCGGGAACAATTCACGTCCCCGTGGCGGACTACGACGGAGACGGCGACCCGGACATTGCTGCCATTGTGTCGCAGGACGAAGAGGAAATCGTCGCGTTCGAAAATCTGGGGGGGGGCAAGTTCGCGACGCATTCTGTGTGGAGCACGATCAACCCGGATCTGGGAAGTGCCGGCATGGTGCAGGCGGATGTCGACGGCGATGGCGATATCGACCTGGTTCTGCCGGCGGGCGACAATCTGGAGGACTTTGACGCATATCCTCAGCCGTACCATGGATGTTACTGGTTCGAGAATCTTGGCCAGTGGAAATTCGAGCCACACCGTATCGCCGACCTGGGAGGGACCTACGCGGCTGACGTGGGAGACATGGATGGTGACAGCGATGTCGATATTGTGCTGGTCAGCATGACCAACGACTGGTACGACGAAAGCCACGCGAGCGTAGTCTGGCTGGAGAACGACGGTCGGCAGAACTTCACGACGTGGCAGATCGATCACACTCCAATCCATCTAGTGACCGTGGCTGTTGGCGATCTGGATGGTGACGGGCTGCCGGATATTGCCGCCGGAGCGCTCAACATGCGGAGGCCATTCCGCCGAATTGGCCGCATCGCCGGCTGGTTTCAAACTTCGATGAAGAAGCCGTAATCATGCTCGTCCGGACGCTGTATCTGATTCTCATGATCGAAGTACTGGCCGGTGTGTACCTGCTGGGTGGGCGAGCGATGCGACCGCGCGTGCAACTGCCTCCCGTCGATCAAATGCATCCCGTGTTGGCTGCCGATCTGACCGAACTAGCTGTCCAGACCGAAGCGGACGGCTCACCCGAGGCCTGGATGGAGCTCTCGGAGGCCTTGGTGGCGCAGGGATTTTACTGCTATGCGGAACAGGGATTCCGCTATGTGCTTCGTGGACAACCTGAAAACACTTTGGCACGCGCACGCCTGGCGTACTGTCTGGAGCGTTCTGGCCGAACGACCGAAAGTACAGAGCAATATCGGGTCATCACATCCGCCGACGCGACGTCTCGCAATGCGGTCGAACAGCGGATGCACTTCCTCTATGAGATTGGTCGTAACCTGCTCCGGGAGGAAAAGGCCGACGAAGCGGAAGCTGTCTTCCGCCAGAACCGTGGATTTCAACCCGCACGGTATCAGTTGGCCAAGTTGATGATGAGGAAGGGGCGAAGCGAGGCCGCGCTGAGAATCATTGACGAGTCGTTGGAGCAGCTTCCCAACTCGCTGAAGTTCCACGAACTGAAATGTCGTGACCTGAGAGCCTTGGGGCGGACCGAAGAAGCGAATGAGACAGCGTTCCGGAAAGAACAGTCCACCCATCGCGTCCCGTTGAATTCAAGCGGGGAGAGCCTGGTTTCGTACCGCTCTCGATATGGTTTGGACCAGCGGATGGAGGAATTCAACGCGGTCATTGATCAGGGGAATCTGGACCGCATGGCCGACAAACTGGCGGAACTGCGGGCGTTGGTCAAGGATGCCCAGTCCACGCATCGGCCGCTCATTCTGGAACGTATTTTGGAGATCGAGCGACAGAGGCAGAATCCCGAGCAGATGCTGGCCGTCGTTGAGACGATGCATCAGGCGGGGAACTTCAGTTGGAACGTTCTACAGTACGAAGCCGAAGCCCGCCTCCTGCAGGGGGACCTTGCCGCGGCAATCTCGTTGGAGCGGCGGGCGGCGATGATGTCGAGCGAACCGCTGGTCCACAACCGCCTGGCCGATATGCTTCTGCAGGCGGGTGATCAGGCGGGCCATGACCGAGCCCGGGCGATGGCCCTGCGGCTGCAAGCGGAGTTGGAGTTTCGCGCCGGGGAAGACGAGCAACTCCGCAATGCTCGGGACTCCATCGAGAAATCGCTGGAGTTGAATTCGGGCGATCCGTTGACCTGGTTTTATCGGGGCGAGATTCGCCGAGCCTCGGAAGGATTCGCCGTCGCCGTGTCGGATTACCAGGAGTGCCTGCTGCGCGATCCCAATTGTGGCCGGGCGATCCGGCGGCTGGTCGAAGCCAAGGCCAGAAAAACGGCCGCGGCGAGATCTTGAACCATGCAGATGGCGTCCCTCACTTGACTCGGGGGCCATCCCATCCGAAAGTGGAGATCGCTTACATCTGGCCATGTGACCATTGAAGGGTAGTTCACCAGGTGGAGGGGATTGCAGATGTTGCGAGTTCAGCCGGTCGGCATTGCGGTTGTCATCCTGCTGATCGGTGTGTCGGCAGAGGGCCAGGAAACGAGCAAGTTCGGCACGGATTGGCCGGGCGTCAAAGACTGCCTCAAATTCACCGAAGAGACGGGCGACTGGCGGGGTGGAGGGGTGAAATACCGCTTCTTGCCGGATGGGACTTTTGAGGCCAGCTACTCGTTGGAATACGCCAACGATTTTCAGCGGCGGCGGCAGCGGATGTTTCGCTTCACCGGGACCTGGGACGTCGATCGCCGGGTCCTGAGCAAACCGGAGATGCTGCGACTCCAATTGGACCCCAGCGTCGAAGGGAAGTTCTATGTGCTGGCATTTCACTTCAAGCAGGTGGAGGTCACACCGCCGTTTCGCTCCTTCGAGAAGTTTTCGGATCTGTTTCCCAAGCGCGAGGGAGGGCCACTCGATCAGACCGCCAGCCTGGTCCTCGATGAGTTTAACAACTACGCGTATCCGGGAACACGCGATTCGGGCCCGACAGATCCCCGTTGCCGTCATTGTATTGTGATCTCCCACGAGCTGGGCTAGTTCCCCCTGGACACGGTCCCGGGTGAATCTGCCTGGACGCTGATGCATTTCTAGAAGCTCTTCCAAAACCTCGGTGTGCTTCGCCTTCGTCCTGTGAATACTGGCCGAAGACTCGCCCCAACCGGTTTTGAAACTGGCTCTCGAAGCGGCCTGCAGTTCGGCTTTCAACGCGACCGCTCGGCTGGCCTTTGTTTTGGAACGCGTGCTGCCCGAAGCCACGATGAGTACAGAGTCGCAGACCGTCACACTGCGGATCTGAGGATCGGGCGTTACCCGCCCAACGGCTCGTTCCAGATGTCCAACTGGTGTCTGACCTCGGTCAGTGTGATTGAGTTGAGCGGCAGGTGCAGATCGTGATTGGGCGAGGCAAGGTCGTCCGGGCCGAACTCGTCCACGTTGTAGACTTCGTTCTCGAGTGTTCGCAGCCAGCCGGGAACATCAATGCCGGCTCCGGATGTATTCGCGCAGTAGTCGTCGATCTCTTCGCGAAGTGTCTCGAAGGACTTCGATGGCAGACGCCCTTCGTGCAGGTCGGTGATGGCCCGCGGGATCAGCGCCAGCATCCGGTTGACGGCGAGTGGTTTGACGAATCGCTCGTTGAGTCGGTCTGAGACGGACGGCAGTTGCATGCCGTATTTTCGTTCCAGTTCGTGCAGCCGCTTAAGATGCCGTTGGGCCAGATTGCGGCATTTCTGTTCGAACAGCTGTTCCCAGATTTCGGCGGCGCGGGATTGATTCAACTTGGCGAGGACCTCGTGCGTCATGGTGAAGGGGGCCAAGTTCCAGGCATCTCGTTCGTAGCCCGCTTCGGTCCGCAGGAAATCGAGCAGACAATAGAACCGCTCGCCATAGTCCGATTGTGTCGTCGTCGTGTTGTATTCCAGAAACCTATCGAACCGATCGACGACGATTTCGTCCACCAGCTCCAGAAGTTCGACCGCCTCGTCGAATTCGATTTGCCCCTCGTCCAGATCGTCGAGCAGACGAATGGGATGCAACGGGTCGCGGGACTCGTCAAGATGTTCTAGAAACTGGTCGACTCCGTGGTGCAGGATCGCCCGGACATTCCCCAGCGTCAGCAGTTTGGCGTGGAACAGGTCACCGCCATATCGC
>CALJUK010000926.1 GCA_937975745.1 uncultured Planctomycetaceae bacterium
TCGCTTCCAGATCAGGGCGTACAATTTCGCTTGCTCGCCCGAGAGCCCCAGTTCTTCCGCTGTCTGCATTTCCGTACCGGCCGGTCGAATGGCTTCGTGTGCTTCCTGGGCCGACTTCGACTTGGTGGTAAACTGCCGCGGGGAAGGACTTAAGTACTCTTTGCCATACCGACCGGTCACACAGGTTCGGGCGGCGTCGATGGCTTCGGTCGACAGGTTGACGCTGTCGGTTCGCATGTAGGTGATGTGGCCGTCTTCGTACAACCGCTGCGCCACCTGCATCGTCTGCCGGGCCGACATATTCAGCTTGCGGTTGGACTCCTGTTGCAGCGTACTGGTCGTGAACGGCGGATAGGGGTTGCGAATCTGCGAACGCTCTTCGATCGACGCGACACGCCACGGCGAGTCTCTGACTGTCTGGTTCAACCGCTCGGCGGCCGCCTCGTCCAGCAGCAGGACATCAAGGCCTTCCTTCAACTGGCCCGTGTGCTCGTCGAAGTCCTTGCCGCCTGCCACCTTCTTGCCGTCCACCGAGTACAGCGTGGCTTCAAAAGACCGGGCGTCTTCGCCGCTTTCGCCGTTCGCCTTTTCGGCAGCCAGTTCGGCCTGTAAATCCCAGTACGTTCCCTTATGAAACGCCAACCGTTCGAGTTCGCGTTGGACCAGCACCCGGACGGCAACCGATTGAACACGTCCGGCCGAAAGACCACGGGAGATTTTTTTCCACAGCAGCGGACTGAGCGTATACCCGTACAGTCGATCGAGAATTCGGCGTGTTTCCTGGGCGGCGACAAGGTCTTCGTCCAGCACGCGGGAATTGGCGATGGCCTCCTGAATGGCCTTCTTCGTGATTTCCGAAAAAACCATCCGCTTTACGGGGACCTTGGGCTTCAAGATCTGCGTCAAATGCCAGCCGATGCTCTCCCCTTCGCGGTCTTCGTCCGTCGCGAGAATCAGTTCGTCGGCGTCCTTCAGGGCGGCTTTCAGCTCGTCGACAACCTTCTTTTTCTCTTTCGGGACGACATAGAGCGGTCCGAAGTCGTTCTCGACATCGACACCCAGGCTGGCCCAGGGGAGTTTTTTTTGTGCGGCAGGAACATCGGCAGCCTTGGCGGGCAAATCGCGCACGTGCCCCATACTGGCCAGGACCTTGTAGTCCTTGCCCAGGTAGTCGGCAATTTTGCGAGCCTTAGCCGGGGACTCGACAATGACAAGGTTCTTACCGCGTTTTTCGGACACCAAATGTCCCTCTCGGTCCGCGCCGTTGCCCTTGTGTGGTGGACCAGCAAAGCTACAATGCGCGGCGGATTCTGGCGATTGACGTCACTCGGTTACCGAGTGTGGAAGCCTGATTCATTCCAGCAGGCACGACTCTGGGGGGAAACTGTTCTCTCCAGCCGGTCTACACTTGTTGATTGGGTCAGAGCAGGTTCCGTGTCAGTCGGGCTGTGGCTGAAGCCGCAACCCCGCACTGATGGAACTTGCCCTCACTTGAGACTGCAGCCGTCAAGACTGATGTCTGAGTCCTGCCGAATTGCCCGCCGTAGGAGGTCGACCGACGCTCAAGCTGCATCGGAGCACGGTTGGCAACTCGGCAATCCATAAACCATCATTCCACGGCGTGTCAAGGGTCAGTCCGGGCGTGCGTGGCCCGGCCCCTTGCTTACCGATCGAGAGAATCAGCCATGAAATCCCCCTTTGCGATCTTCCGAAAGCACTCGAAGGAACTGCTGGTTGCGCTAACATTTCTGGCCATGTTTGCCTTCATTATTCTGGATCAGCTCCGACCCGAGCAGACCCCCGCGGTGATGGGCGTGGTCTTGGGCGCAATGCTGTTCTGGTTTCTCGGCCGGGACCGCAACCAGTCGACGAAGTTGGCCATTGGAGGGGCAATTCTTGGGGGACTTCTGGCGACGTTTGCAATGGGGAGCCCCGCCGGAGCGGTTGTCGTCGACACATCGGTGGGAAGCCTGACCGAGACGGAATTGCGGGATCTGGTCCTCCGCCGTCGGATGGCGAACCGCTTCATGCAGGAGGCCTACTTCGCTGCCCGTGGTGACGACGAAACGGCCCGCCCACCCCGCGATCTGATCTTCGCGTTCGACCCGAATCAGCCCTTGGTCGACGACGTGCTGCTCGGCTTCTTGCTCGACCACGAAGCCGATCGCCTGGGAATCGAGGTCTCTCACGAAGCGGTCACGACGCACATCAACCAGATGACTGAAAACAAACTGAGCGTCGCCAACTTCAAGCGAATCCGCTCCGAAATGCAGATCAGCGACCAGAAGCTGTACGACATTATCCGGGAACAACTGCGGGCTCGAATGGCATTCTTGCTGACGATCCCGCGCGATGTCCTTCCGCCGGAAGAATACTGGGAAATGTATCAGAAGCTGCACGTCCAGGTGCAACTTGAGGCCGTCCCAGTCCCAGTGGAGGATTTCACAACCTCCCTCCCCGAACCATCACAGGGGGAACTGCAGGCCTTCTTCGACCAGTTCAAGACAGTCTTCCCCGACCAGATGGCCCCCGGTGCCCCAGGCTTCCGTCAGCCGAGAAAAGTCCAACTCGCATACATCGAGGCGGACTATGCGGCCTTGGAATCGGCTGTCCCGCCAGTGACTGACGCCGAAGTCGAGGCCTATTATGCAGCCAACAAGGAACTCTACCGCAACCGAACCCTGCCCGACGGGACAGAGGGGCCGAGTTTCTCGTCGCCGCTCGAGGGATTGATGCCGCCCAAAACCGAAGTCCCTCCCGGCGAGAAATCGGAGGGTGAGGAGTCGGCCAAACCCGACACCAAGCCGGAC
>CALJUK010000927.1 GCA_937975745.1 uncultured Planctomycetaceae bacterium
AGGATTTATCAGGGAGGCCGGCAGTCATAAGATCGACGCCGTCTTCTACACGACCGGGCTGTCAGCCCAATCGGTGTGGGCCACAACCGAGCGGTTTGGCAGCCACGTCGAAGTCGGGGGAAGTGTAGCCGCCCGGATGGAAGGTGGCGTCCTGCTGAACATGGATTTCGTCGGGAACGCTCAGTACCTCGGCGAAGATTTCCACATCCACTGCCAGCATGCCGATCTGATGATTCGAGACCGCAAGCTGTGGATTGCACGCGAGGGACAGATCGAACCGTTCCCGGATGTCCTGCCCGACTCCAACCCGGTGGTCGGCTTTCTGGACGCCCTGGTCGACGGAGAACCGAATCTCGCGCCGCCCGAATGTGCCCTGCCGGTTTATGACCTGACGCAGGCAATTCTCGAATCGAGCGCCACGGGCCGGATTGCCATCATTGGCGACTAGCGCGTCAGTCACGCCCGGCTGGTATACATTTCCTCGGCGACCACCACCGGACGGGGCAAATCTCTGGGGGGAACCGGCGACATGCCGTCTGTCAGTCCCAGTTCACAGGCAGCTGCGTGCACAACATCCGCGTCAATCCGCTGGAGTTCGTCGCCCATTCCAGCCAGCAGCGACAGGTCACACAGCCGATTGATCTGGCGAACAATCCCCCAACTGTGATCGGACACAGCGCGAAGTGCTTCTCGCGTGAAGAGATCGTCCGGCGCACCGGCGGCAGCCAGTTGTCCGCTGACATAGCCGGCCGTTTCTTCCGGTGTGAACGGCGGCAGATCGATCCGCAGGTCGCAGAGTCCGCTGGTTGCCTGCGACAGTGTCGACACGGCCGCATCGGAACCGGACAGAACGACTGTCAGCGAGCAATGCCGCTCTCCCAGATGCAACAGGCGGTCAATCAGCCGGCCTCCTTCGCGATCCAAGTCCTGAAAGTTGTCGAACAATAATACGGTGTGAGCCCGGGCCAATTCTCGACTGCGAAGATCATCTTCCAACGCCCGCCAGATCAGCGCTCGGCTGTCGTCTCGATAGAGCCCAACTTGCAGCCGAGCTGCCAGTTGCCAGAGAATCTCGTTCGCGTCCAGCCCTGTGAGATCGATCACAGCTGACCGGCGTTGCGAGCGGCGGACGTGATAATCGAGGACACGCAGTAGAAACGACTTCCCGCAGCCCGTCGGTCCCGTCAGCAATCCGCAGCGGCGTTGCTGCTCCACGACATAAAACAGTCGGGCCAAAGCCTCTTCGTGCCCCGGTGTTTCGAAGTACCAGTTGATGTCGAGTTGATTCTCGAAGGGGCTGGTTGTCAGCCCCCAGTACGACGCGTACATGCTGGACGTTTCTCCGGATTCACGCGGCTCGGCCACCCTGTCGTCGGACAACCGCCGACTCCCACGCTCTGCAGCCACCGCTTTGCGCAGATTCTGCCGCAAAAAGTTACGGTCGGGATCAGTTGCAGTTGGTTCCGGACCAGCGATTCCATGCCGACCGGACCGTCTCGCTGTTATAATCGTCACGAATTGGCGGGAAGCATGACTACTGTTACGGCAACCGAGACTTTTCGAGTTGAGAACCGGGGACCGGACAGTGAACAACCCGCGGAACGGATTCTTCAACCCGAAACCGACGGCCCGAAATCGGCGGTCTGACAAGACGCGCCCGTCACATCAGTTCGTCAAACTGGCAAGAGTCTCCGCCGCTGGTGGAACGTGATGAGCGGAACACGCAGCGGCATCG
>CALJUK010000928.1 GCA_937975745.1 uncultured Planctomycetaceae bacterium
TCGCGATTCAACCATCGTGCCGTAGTCGTTGGGAATCTGCCAGTAGATCTCTCGACCGATCGTCTCGATCGCCTTGCTGAGGCTGATTTGTGTGTCTTCGAGACCGATCCGGTTGATGACGATCTTGATTTTTTCTTTCAGCCCCTCGCGCTCGTCAAAGAACTGTGTCAATCGCACGACATTGCGTAGCGACGGCAGATCGAGCTGTGTCACCAGCAGCACGCTGTCGCTGGCCTCCAGGGCCGCCATATCCAATGGGCCGTATGCCTTACTGACGTCAATGACCAGGTGCGTGAAGGTCGCCTTCAAGAGGGCAATCACCCGCCGCAGTTCGTCGGGCGTAATCGTGGATCGATCCAGCATTTCGACCGGTCGTGGTAGCAGGAATGCCCCACAGTCGTGACGCGTAAGGGATCGTTTCAACAACGAGTAGTCCAGTCGGGTGATATTCTCAGCAACGTCCTGAATGGTGTAGTCGGGAATGATGTCGAGCCAGACGTCGGCATCGCCGAGCGCCAAGTCTATGTCGATCATCGCAACGCTGTGCCGTTCGTTCTGGGCGAGAATGCAGGCCAGATTGATCGCCAGCGATGTGCAACCAACGCCGCCACTGACACCCGCGACCGTCACCACATGACTGGTTCGGACTTTTCCTTCTCCATCGGTGACGCCCCGTCCCTGGTGAACGCGATCAAGGGCCGCCATGAAGTCTTCGAGTTTGAGCGGATGGCCGAGGAATTCGCGAGCACCGTTGCGCATCGCCTGTAGAATCAGGCTCCCCTCCTGCGAACTGCTGACGACCAGGACACCGCAACTGGGTAAGTCCTGTGTCAACTTTGCGACCAGCGCCAAACCGGCGGCCGGGTCGGCGTCCAGCGAGACCAACGCCAGATCGGGCTTTGTCTGATGTGCCACGTCCGGGAAGAACTCGTACCGCGAACACTCGGCCTCAAGCCAAACAGAGTCGATGCCCAACAAAAGGTTCTTCAGCGAATTCCGGGTAGAATCCTTCGGGTCAACGATGGCAATTCGAACAACAGTTTTCATCACACTCGGCTCACTGTGAGGTCAGTTCGTGCGTCACACGTCAAACGATGATAACGGCTGCCTGGGCCGATTGTTGAACTCACTGGGGACCGATCAGACCGGGGCGTTGTCGCTTGGACTGAAGTCGGTTGCCTACACTCGCTTCGGGCGAAGCCGGTGTTGGCAGTGGGCCCGCGGCCGTTGGTTCGGCCCGGAATGGATCGGCCACCGCCGAAGGTTCGGCCGAAGGAGTGACGACGCGGCCTGCCTCGGTGCTGGCCCCCTGGGCCTTGGGCTGACTGGGGAAACGTGGAGCGTCAGCCGGGCTGTCCGCAGGTGGAGTCAGTGAAGGTGCCGGCGGGGGCGGAGAGTTGATGGGCTCGTCCGGACCGGCGGGCGTCGGCTCGGGCGTCATGCTACCAGCTCCAATGATGCCTGTGGAATTCTGCATCATCGTGGGCATTGTCGAGCCGCTGTAGATCGGCTGCTGACAATCAATGCACTCTTCGCCGTATTTCGGTACTTCGATCATGCCATCGTTGTACAGCTCGCGATCCGTGGGATTGTCGGTTCCCAGGCCCGGTCCCCCCAGAGGAACTTGGCCCGGCTCCAGCGGTGCGATCATCTCTGGCGTAACCATGATGACCAGTTCCGTCTCGGAGTTGTTGTCTTTGACCTTACGGAAGGCGGCCCCGATCAAGGGAAGTTCTCCCAGGAACGGAATCTTGTCGGTTTCCGACGTTTGTCGCGATGAAATCAGACCGGCCAACATCAAGGTCTGTCCGAACTTCATTTCAACCTGTGTGTTGACGCGGCGAGTCGTCAGCCCCGGAACAGTCAAACCGTTGACTTGGACTGCGTTGGTGAAGTCCCGCTCGCTGACTTCTGGCTGAAGTTCCAGACGGAGGAAACCGTTCCCCAGGATGATCGGAACAGCCTCCAGGCGAACACCGAACTCGCGCCATTGAATGGTGACGGTTCCCAGGCTTTGGGGCACCAGGATCGGAAATTCACCGCCGGAAAGCATGTTGGCCGGTCGACCGTTGGTCGTCACGATTTCGGGTTCGGCAAGAATCTTGAGAAGAGATTCCTTCTTGAGTGCGTCAATGAACGACTGGAAGACGTTGTTGTCGTTAGCGATCCCTACATTGAGCGTCGCGTTGGCCAGCGACTTGGGATTCGGCGTGATCGTGGGGGGGCCACCAAACGGCAGTGTCGTTTCCGTCAACGGAACAATGCTGCCGGGTGTCGAAGCGATGTGGCCTTTCTGATTCAGATAAATCCAGTTGATACCCAACTGGCGAATCTTCGACCGTTGGACTTCCATGACCTTCACTTTCAGCAGGACCTGCTGCACGCCCCCCACTTTTACCTGGTTCAGCACGCGCGGGAAGAACTGCTCGGCGATCTCGACCATTTCGGTAATGTGCTCAGGTTGCGTCACCCAGCCCCGCAGCACAACGCTTTCGCGGACCTTAAAGGCCGACACACTGGCTTTGGGGAAGAGGTTGTGCAGATAGGCCTGCAAATGGCGGGCATCACCGGTCACAAAGACTTCGATGGTGTAGGTTTGGTCATTCTCGTCGACGAGAACCATCGTGGTGATTCCGGGAGCGACCGCCTGCACGCGAATCTGATTGGGCGAGAGGGCGTTGACCGCAATGACAGCCGGGTCAAAGCCGTCAACGCGTCGAATCTTCTTTTCGAGTTCGACAATCTTAGCGAATTTCTCGATCACTTCGAGTTCGCTACGAGTCGTCGTCACGTGGAAAACGGGCTCTCGCACCAGTCGATCAGCGCCCCCGTCATCTGCCCGGCTGACAGTGGGCAAGGGGACCATCGACATCTGGACTGCCAAGAGAAGACTCAGCAGCCGAAAGCCGAAACGTGAGATGTGTGATTGCATCCATGCACCTCGAAATGTCAACTCTGTCAGTCGCCTTCAAGCCGGGCCCGTCATTGGCTGTAAGCGACACACATTGTCCGATTGCGGCGAACGCTTCCTTGCATCGGCCTGATCTACTGTCCGACGTATCTTTGCTGGAATGATTGACTCAAGAGAAAATTCTCGTCGAATTCCTGTCTCAACGTTCGGACGATGTATGCTCACGCCCGGCATGGACGAATCCGCCCATGCCGGGACGTAAGAGTGTTCGCATTATCGCGGTCAATCCCCGTGGTGTTTGATCCCCATGGTGTTTGACCGATCAGCCAGCGCTGGACAGCCCTGGCTGTTACATTCCCAAAAGGTCCTTCAACTTAGCCTTCAATCCGGGGTCCACATCTCCGCCGGCCGGAGTCGCCGGTGAAACCGGGTCCGCCGGCTGTTGCGGCAGGGGTCCCAAGTCATTCGACAACAGAGAAGTCCCCAATTGATTCCGCAACGTACTTGAGTCTTCAACAGTTTTTTGTTTTGAGGCTTGGGTCACTTCGACTTTGACGGCAGATGGATTGGGGAGTTCCCCATTCTCCAGCAGTTCGACCTCTTCAATGCGTCGTTCGTCCCCCGCGTAAATTTCGATCTTCCACATCGGACGGGTCGGTTCCGTCTCGGCCACTTCGATCGGCTTGGGTTCGGCTTGCTTTGGTTCGTTGTTCAGAAAGCTGCGAACATCGCCGGCTGACTGTCCGTCCGAATTGTCTTTTTTACCGTTTTCAACAACGCCATCTTCGAAGAAGCTCTCATCCACGGCGATGTCGGGATAGTTGGTGTCGTCGTGCTGGGACCGCAGAACAAGATGCAAGTTTCCCTTGTCTTCGGCCAGCTTCAGCAAGCCAGCCTGCTGCGGCGTGACCAACAGCGAAATATTCTTCGATTTCACTTCCTGCGTTTCGCTGTGCTGCGAATCCCGGAGGCTGTCCGTGGCAAAAACCTTGATGTATTCCAATACGGTCTTGGTTTTGGTGATCGGCATCCGATCCTGGCCTCGAGCCTTGTAGGTCACCAAGACGTCCACTCGGTCTCCCGGCAGCAGTAATCCACTGTGCGTCATCGTGAGGTTCACCTGGACGGTGACGACCCGCATTCCGTCGGGAATCTCGGTCGAGGCACCGTACTCACCCGGCTCTCCCAAACGAGCCTTCATAATGACTTCGCCTGGCAGGACGCGGGCACGAACCGCCCGTTCTTTGTATTCCTCCGCTTTTGTCACAGCACCAACGGGAACCAGCTCTTTGGCCCACGGCTTGAACTGGACGTTCGTCTCATTGAGCGGTGCACCGGGCGAGATTTCGGATATCGCGACCAGTACATCGACCATGTCGACCGATTGCGCCGGCTCCTTGCCTCCTGAAATCGCCTGCTGGACG
Organism: uncultured Planctomycetaceae bacterium; assembly: GCA_937975745.1. GTDB lineage: Bacteria > Planctomycetota > Planctomycetia > Planctomycetales > Planctomycetaceae > CALJUK01. The sequence continues at coordinate 4,336 of CALJUK010000928.1, forward strand.
CCCATCATGGCAACCAAACCACACGCCATTGCGACGGCAAGCATCAAAACTGACTTGAATTTCATCACGGCCACCCTTGCTGGATTCTTGGCGATCACAGAGGCTTCGACCTTCAAGGCAGGCCCGAGGCCAATTACCGAGAAAGTCTTTACCTGATTGCAAGCTGTTCACTGAAAACAACTTGCAGCACCGTCAGGATTTCCAGCCGACGCGGCAGTGCGCTCCGACAAAGGTTCATGGTCTTCATCGGCAGATGGTTGTTAAAACCTTCAGTTTATAACGACCACAACGACTGGAATGGTACTTCCGGTTGTACGGTTTCTGACGGCTGGCCCGTTGCCAGCCCGTCTGAACGGATCATATGTATCGTATTATTCTGTCGTGCGAAGGATCGCCCAGCCGGGTGATGTCCACACGCTTGGCGTCCTCTCAGATCCAGCCAACCGCTCACAGATGCGAGCGGTTGCGTCTGGATTCGGTTGTTCTAAATCATGCCGGCGTACCAGAAGTAGCCGATCGAACCGATGCAAATCGGAATTCCGTAGGGAAGCAGGAACATGGTCGGCTTCCGCTCGGCGGCAATGGCCGCGAGTTTTTCGGGACTGCGGATGGTCATCCACTCGTACCAGATGCTCAGGAAGTTGGCATAGTGCTTAGTGAAATCACGGCGGTAGGCAACCATCAGGACGGCCATCACCGCACCGACAACAGTTGAGGCACAGAAGGCAAAGAAGGTCACTTTGACACCCAGCCAGGCACCAATGCCGGCCATCAGTTTCACGTCGCCGGCTCCCATTCCGCCAACGCTATACAGCGGTAGCAGACAGGCCAGGCCGACAATCATGCCGAGCATGGCATTGCCGAGACCTTCCCAGCCGAAGACCCAGCCGTTGAAGACCAAACCGGCAGCAACCATTGGGAAGGTGATCCAGTTGGGAACGCGAAGTTCCTTCCCATCGATATATGCTGCAACGATGAGAATCAGACACACGAGCTTGACGTGCCAGTTTTCCAGCACCAGGGATTGCCAGTCCATGTTTCTGTGACTGCCTTTCTAAGTCTTCCGCGAGCCTGTTTGCAGGTTCGATCACTTCCCACCACTGCAAGATCCGGCAGTGAGCCGAACAACAACGGTTTCGCAGCGAACGGATGGGCAAACGGAACTTTGGTGAAGCGAATTGATCCGGGATTATCCTGAATCGTTCTGAGTTGGTTGCTTAAAAGTAATGTTCTTGGGACTCGGACGGCTGCCAGCTGATGGTCTACTCCATCTGTCCGCCGAGCCGTTGCTGGTCAGCGGCGAATCAAATGGTGCGGGTCACTACGGTCATCATCAGCCACGTCATGGCTGCCCCAAACATGGGGATGACCTGCAGGAAGGCAGGGATATCGATGTCGAGCCAGAATGGAAACATGATTCGCATTGCCTCAAATGAATGTCCGCCGGACACATGCTGTCGGGTCCAATCTGCAGGCCAGAAGCCGTTGTCGACTCATTCTGGCGACACATCAGACCGTCTTGAAAACTCGAAGTTGTCTGTTGAAAACACGGTGGAACCGCCCAGCCGCCAAAGTGACGACTGGACGGCCCAACGAGTACGGGTCGCTTGCGCGACGACCGGGCGAACCTGGCCGACAAGTGGCTT
>CALJUK010000929.1 GCA_937975745.1 uncultured Planctomycetaceae bacterium
GATTCCGGGATCGACTGGGAGCAGATCGATCGCAGCCGGGTCGGTGTGTACCTGGGCATCACCGAGCATGGCAACGTCGAGACTGAAAACGAAATCTACGAGATTTCCCAGTTTGACTACGACACCAAGGTCTGGTCGCATCATCACAACCCGCGGACGGTGGCCAACAATCCCGCCGGGGAAGTGACACTCAGCCTGAAGATTACCGGGCCCCATCTGACGGTCGGTGCTGCCTGCGCCGCCGGAAACGCTGGATTTATCCAGGGATTGCAGATGCTCCGGCTGGATGACGTCGACCTGGCGGTCGTCGAGGGCGTATCGGAAAGTATTCATACGTTCGGCATTTTCGCCAGTTTCCAAAGCCAGGGGGCATTAGCCCGGCACGAAGACCCCACCAAGGCGTCACGACCGTTCGACCAAGCCCGCAATGGCATTGTCGTCGCCGAAGGTGGTGGCATCTGCACTTTGGAGCGTCTCCCGGATGCCCTGGCCCGGGGTGCCAAAATCTATGGGGAAATCGTTGGTTACGCGATGAATTCTGACGCCACGGACTTTGTCCTCCCTGACCGAACGCGACAGGCGGAGTGCATCCATCTGGCCCTCAAACGGGCCGGATTAACACCCGAGGATGTCGACATTGTCAGTAGCCACGCCACCGCGACCGAGCAGGGAGATATCGAAGAGTCCAACGCCCTGCGGTCCGTTTTTGGCGACAGAGACTCCCTGGCGATCAACAATACGAAGCGTTTTATCGGTCACGCGATGGGAGCCGCCGGAGCACTTGAGCTGCTCGGAAATCTGCCTGCCTTTGAAGATGGAATTGCCCACGCTACAATCAACCTCGACGATGTGGATCCGGAGTGTGCCCTTCCCCAACTGGTGGCCAACACGCCACGGCAGATGGGGCAGGTGAACTGCATTTTGAATAATTCGTTCGGAATGTTGGGGATCAACTCGGTCCTGATCGTCAAGAAATTTGAGTCCCCGGCGTAAGGGCGATCGATCGCGATCGCGGCGGCCTGTTTGCGGATCCTGTTTGACGGTGTCTGGTTCACCGGGCCGCTTGGGCAACGCTGTCGAAACGTCGTCTCGCAGCTGTCATCCTTGGATTGTCAGCCCCCAGACGCGCCGCCAGATGCTGATTCCTGGAGTAACGAATGACGCCCGAACAGATCCGAACGGTCATCCTCGACATCTTAAGCCGAATTGCTCCCGACGAGGACCTTTCTGACCTGGATGACACCGTTCCGTTTCGTGAGCAGATGGAACTGGACAGCATGGACTTTCTGGATATCGTCATGGAACTGCGCAAGCGGTACCGCGTTCAGATTCCGGAAGAGGAATACCAGCAGCTGGTCACCATGCAAAGCACTGTGGAGTACCTGGAGCCGCGTTTGAAAGACGCTGAGAGCCCCGCCTAAAGGCGACCTGACAACTAAGCCCTGATCGGGTAAGCCCTGATTGGGCCACGAGTGCAGCCGTGACTTACGATACCATTGTCATTGGTGCCGGTTTGTCCGGGTTGGCCGCCGGAATTCGACTGGCGTACTTCGAAAAGTCGGTCTGTGTGCTCGAACGACACACAACGATCGGCGGGCTCAACTCGTTCTACCGGCTCAGGGACCGGAATTACGACGTTGGTCTACATGCCATGACCAACTTCGCCATCCCGGGAACCAAACGCGGACCGCTCAGCAAACTCCTCAGGCAGCTGCGCCTCCGCTGGGACGACTTCGACCTCTCACCGCAAAACGGCTCAACCATCGCCTTCCCCGGCGTGACGCTCCAATTCACCAACGACTTTGCCGTCCTCGAATCCGAAATCGCCCGCGCATTCCCCTCGCAAATCGACGGCTTTCGGCGATTTACCGCTCATCTGCTCGCCTTTGATGAGTTGGCTCTCGAACAACCCGAACTCAGCGCCCGCAGCATCCTGGCGGAATACATCACCGAGCCCATCCTCATCGAGATGCTTCTCTGCCCACTGATGTTTTACGGCAGCGCCCGGCCGATGGATATGGACTTCGGGCAATTCGTCATCATGTTCAAAAGCATTTTCATGGAGGGTTTCGGCCGCCCACACGCGGGCGTTCGGCTGATTCTCAAGAAGCTGGTCCGGCAATTCAAATTGCTGGGCGGAGAACTGCGATTGCGGGCCGGCGTCCGGGAAATTGTTCTCGACGGAGGACGGGCCGTCGGCGTCATCCTCGATGACGGAACCGAGTTGGCCGCCCACAACATTCTCTCCTCGGCCGGCAGTGCCGAGACAATGCGGATGCTCCCGCAGAGTGACGCTCCCCAAACTTCCATCGAGCCGGGCGACATTTCCTTCATGGAAACAATCTCCATCCTCGATCGCGAACCAGCCGAACTGGGCAATGACCGGACGATTATCTTCTACAACGATTCCCCGGACTTTCGTTACGAACGCCCCAGCGAGCCGATCGACGTCCGCAGCGGAATCATCTGCTGCCCCAACAACTTCCAGTATGACAAACCGCTCGAAGATTCCTCGGTCCGAATTACCGCCCTGGCCGACCCACATTACTGGTTTGACCTTTCGGAGGAAGAATACCCGGCCAGGAAGGAGTCGTGGCGACAGAAGATTATCGAGTCCGCGCTGCGGTTCTGCCCCGACTTCCGCTCGCACGTGGTCGACGCGGATACCTTCTCCCCCCGGACAATCAAACGATACACCGGACACCTCAACGGTTGTGTTTATGGTGCCCCGCGGAAGATCCTGGACGGGACGACGTCTGTCGACAAGCTGTTTCTGTGCGGCACTGACCAGGGATTCCTGGGAATTGTCGGTTCGATGCTCTCTGGCATCAGCATGGCCAATCTGCATCTGCTCAAACCCGATTCGGAAGTCGCCACCTCGTAATCAAACGTCGTATTGCCAGCATGCCCAGCCCGATGCGATACGCGAAACTGGTCTTCAAGAACTCCCCCCTGACTTGATGTTGGAAACGACCCGAAGCGATGCCCAAAGATTTTCTCAAAGGTGTTCACGACTCGTACGATGTGATTGTCATCGGCAGCGGCCTGGCTGGCTTGACGGCCGCGAACACGCTCGCCCGACAAGGGTACAGCGTTTTGCTGCTGGAACATCATTACCAATTGGGAGGAATGGCGACCTGGTTTAAACGACGGGGCGGCCACATCTTCGACATTTCGCTGCACGGCTTTCCCCACGGCATGATCAAGAGCTGCCGCAAATACTGGACGCAGGAAATTGCCGATTCGATTGTCCAACTGAAGGGCATTCGGTTCGAGAATCCACAGTTTTCACTCCGCACCACATTCAACCGGGAAGACTTCACCCGCCAGCTTGTTGAAAAATTCGGCCAGTCTCCTGAGGTCGTCAGCGACTTCTTCGACACCGCTCGCAAGATGAACTTCTACGACGACCAGACCACGACCACACGCGAGTTGTTCGAGCGATTCTTTCCCGGCCGAGGTGATGTTGTGCGACTGCTGATGGAGCCGATCACCTATGCGAACGGGTCGACACTGGACGACCCGGCCATTACGTATGGAATCGTGTTTTCCAACTTCATGAGTAAAGGCGTCTTCACGTTCCAGGGGGGGACCGACAAGCTGGTGACCCAGATGCGCGACGAGATGACACGCAACGGTGTCGATGTCCGTATCCGCAGCCTTGTCGAGCGGATCGAAGTCTCTCGCGACAGGCGAGTCACAGGTGTTGTGGTCAATGGGCGGCGGATCGGTTGCCGGGCCATCGTCTCGAACGCAAATCTGAAGACGACGATCCTCAAGCTGGTCGATCGCTCCAATCTGGATCCGGAATTCGTCGCGGAGACCGAGGCGGTCCGGCTGAACAACAGCAGCTGTCAGGTTTATATCGCGCTCAAACCGGGCGAACGGTTCGACGACTGCGGCGACCTGCTGTTTCACTCGGAGCATGAAGGCTTCGATGTCGAGGCGCTGTTAAGTCGGAAGGTCAGCAGCCGGACCTTCTCGTTCTACTATCCAGAAACGCGCCCCGGAAGCGACCGGTATCTGATCGTCTCCTCCACGAATGCCAACTACTCCGACTGGGCAACCCTTTCCGAAGAAGACTACCAGGCCTCGAAACAGGACCTGATCGAAACAACGCTCGATTGTCTTGAGCAGTACGTCCCAAACGTGCGCAACCAGCTGGACCACGTCGAAGCGGCCACTCCCCGCACGTTCGAGCATTACACACGGCATCAGCAGGGAGCCTCGTTCGGGACCAAGTTCGAAGGCCTCAAAGTCAGCCAGGAACTGCCCGAGCATATCCAGGGGCTGTTTCACTCAGGAAGCGTTGGCATCATCATGTCCGGCTGGCTGGGTGCCGTTAATTACGGCGTGATCGTCGCAAACAACGTCGACAAGCTGCTAACGCCGACAACAGCCACCGCGTAATTTGGTACCGTGTCATTTGCTACCATGTCATTTGCTAAGGCCGGGTGCGGTTCGCGCGAATCTGGCAGCGTCTGGCTGATACATTCATCGCAAAGACTGGTCCACACAGCGGACCTTAAAATGTCAGTGGGAGACGACCCTCGTGAATCAAGCCGAGATCAAACAGGCGATACCGCATCGCGAACCGTTCCTGTGGGTGGACGAAGTCGTCGAGCAGACCGAAACGACAATTCACACTCGCA
>CALJUK010000930.1 GCA_937975745.1 uncultured Planctomycetaceae bacterium
CGTGCCGGTTCCCTGCTCCGGGGTTGCTGGTGGCCGGTGTTGGAAGTTCGGTGACAACATCGCGGGGAATCAGCGGGTCAAAGACACTTTGTCCGGCTTGAAACTGCCCACGGGAGTTGTCGATGACGGCCTCGGCCGAAGCCAGCGACAAGGCGAGATCACGCAGTGGATTGAACCGTTCGGCCGGCGGGAGCAACGACTTCACAGTGGCTTCAGCCTGGCGCCCTTCAATCTTCAGCGGGATCACATCCCCAATCTTGGTCGTGGTGCGGTCGACGGGAACTTCAATGCGCAGTTGAGACTGGTCGACGAAATCCAGCACAGGGTCCCCTGCCCGGACATACTGGCCGACACCGGCATGAATCCGCGTCACGGTCCCTTCAAAGGGAGCCCTCACGCTCGTTTGTTCTTGCAGCTGTTGTTCGATCTCCAGCCCGCTTCGTGCCACCTTCAGGCGGGCCTCGGCAATCGCAATCGCGCCTGCGTCTTTCTCGGCTTTGGCGGCCGCGAGTTGTGCGTCAGCCAGACCGACTTCCGCCTCGGCTTTGGCCACCTGCAGACGAGCCAGTGTGTCGTCGATGCGGGCCAACTCCAACTGGGCTCCCACTTTGTCACCCGGTTTGACCACCAGGCTACGGAGAATTCCTTCAGCGCTGGCAGTGACGGTCACGCTACGCTCCGCGCGGAGTTGCAGCGGAACCTGATAGGCCTTCCCGTCGACAAGCGATAAGGCCTGCCGTTCGAGAGTCACCTCGGTCCCCTCTGCTGCCGGGGTGGACATTGCAGCAGCGGACGACGACCGCGGCGTCAGTTGTCCTGGCGTTGCGACCGGCGATTTATTTTGTGCCAACAAGGACGTTGTGGCAAACTGAGTGCACCCCGCCATGGTCAGTCCGAACAGCCAAAGCCGCGCGGAAGATGTCAACATCGGTCAGTACTCCTCGCGTGCAGAGCCGACTGGATCGCGGTCCCTATTCCATTTTTAGCCTAGGATTGTCAGTCGACAGTGTCAACGAGTTAGCCACCTCCGAAGTGGGTTCAGTCAGGAAAACCCCGTCCGAAAGGCGAATGCTCTCTTGTGAAGAGGACGCCAGCCTGTGATGATGTGGACCGCTGTTCGTAGTGGAGTCTCCTGGGAGGTGCCCACGCGTTACCCGGTGTGCTTTCCGGGCAATGACGAACTGGTAATCCGACGTTCCCTGCCAAGGCCCCCTGCCCTACAAAACTGTCTTGCATGTCGCCCCTGCCTGCCAAACTTTCTGTTTGGTGTACGTCGCCGGGCAAGACGCGATAAGACCAGTTTTGGACTACGAGGAGACTTTCCGTGTCCACCACAATCTTGAACGTCTTGTCGATTCTGGCAGCAGCCGCCCTTCCCTGGGAACCAGGTGATGCACTCGAACTGCGATATCAGGGCGAACTCAAACAGATCCATCGCGGCAGCGAGACACAGGTGAAGGACTTCTCGGTCTATCTCGTCCTCCACGGACAAGAAGACGAGACTTTGCAGCTGGACTGGCTGGTCGAAGAACGGGGAGGCAGCGGCTGGAATTGGCCCGAACGAATGGGGCAGATGACGATCAATTCGAAACTGCAACCGGCTGGCGAGCGAATCCCGCGGATCATGCATGTGCACGACGGTGTCGACCATCCGCTGGATGTCGAGTTTCCCATTTTCGCCGGGACAAATCGCATCGCGGACAAAGCCACCTGGCAGGAAGGAAACTGGGAGTGGACTGTCGGAGGAACCAAACAGATCGGTGACCGCAACTGTCGCGAAGTGAATGGAGTCTCGGCCAACGGTCGCAGTCGAACAGTGTGAATCGACACGTCGATACCGATCGTGGTCTCCGCCAACCGGCGATTGTTCATGGGACGCGGCGACCAGTTCGAACTGTCGCTGCGGTTGGAATCGGTGAGTTCTCTCTCGGAAGCTCAGTTGTCCCGCATTGCGGCACCTTTGGCCACGTTTGCGGCCTTGCAGGCCAAGTTGGGACGTGAACCCGTTGCGACAGACAAGGACCTCTCAGACAAACAACTTCAGGCGATTGCCGACGAGGCCGAAAAGTTTCGGAGACAGGCCACGGACACCCCACTGGCACAGTTTGCGAATGTTGTGCTCCGGGATGTGAAAGCGCAGCAGCAACGGGTGTCCGAACTGACCGCCGTGGCCGAAAGCATGCTCGGTCGCAAGGCACCCGCGGTGGACTTCCAATGGCTGACCGAAGCTCCCGAACAGCTTCCGCTCTCGCCGGGCCGCATTACCGTGCTGCACTTCTGGGATTACCAGGATTCACCGCTGAAGGAACCCTACGGACAAGTGGGCTATCTCGACTTTCTCAATAATCGCCGCCGCAAACTGGGTGTGGACGTTGTCGGCGTGGCCGTCCACGAACGGTTCGGCAATCCGCAGACTGAACCCGCGGCACGACGATCGGCCCGCAAGTTGAAAGAGTTCATGAACCTGGGCTATTCTCTGGGCGTCGACGATGGCTCGCTCTTGAAGCTGTTCGGCGATCCACGGCGATCCGGTGGCCAACTTCCGCTGTGGGTGGTTGTCGGTGCGGACGGCAAGATTATCCATTACCGAGTCGGCTACTACGCCGTCGATCCGCGTGACGGCCTGAAGGAGCTTGATGACGTGCTCGTGGCCGAGATTCAACGAGCCCGCAAGGAAGCCGGCGCGAAAAAGTAGCTGCCACCTGAGCGTTTGCCCGACGAACGACTTCGTTTGGGCGGGCACTGCTGGCTGGACCAGGACTCGGTCGCAAGGCCCCGGTCGTCGACACGACCGGGTCGGCTGACGGATTGGCGGTCGCCCGATGGCATCCCGTCCCCTGCCGACTCGCGCCGTTTTCGCGCGGACTCACAGCGGGATGTTCACAGAGGGATGTGACGTCAGCCCGAGGAAGGACGTTAGTCCTCGATTCCCGGGACGGCGAAATTGCGTGCGAATTCGACGATCTCAAGACGCACACGATCGATGACCGCCTGATCGTCGGCGTGCTTGAGGACGTGCAGGATCCACTGGCCGACGCGTTGCATATCGTCGGTGTTCATTCCGCGTGTGGTGAGGGCTGCCGTCCCCAGGCGGATTCCGCTGGGATCGAGTGGCTTGCGTTGGTCGTAGGGAATCATGTTCTTGTTGACTGTGATTCCCGCCTGGTCGAGTGCCTTCTCGGCAATTTTTCCGGTCAGGCCAATCGTTGTGACGTCGGCCAGCATCAGATGGTTGTCTGTGCCGCCGCTGGCCAGAGTCAGTCCGCCAGAAGTTAATGTGGAGGCCAATGCCTGGGCGTTCGCGACGATCCGCCGCGCATAGTCGGCAAAGTCGGCTTGCAAGGCCTCGTGGAAGCAGACCGCCTTGCCGGCGATGACGTGCATCAATGGTCCCCCCTGCATTCCGGGGAAGACCGTGCGGTCGATGTCCTTGGCGTATTCCTCACGCGTGAGGATGAAGCCGGACCGGGGACCGCGGAGAGTCTTGTGTGACGTCGACGTCACGAAGTCCGCATGTGGTACGGGATTGTTGTGGACGCCGCCGGCCACCAGACCCGCATAGTGGGCCATGTCGACCATCAGCTTGGCACCCACTTCGGCTGCGATTTCGGCGAAGCGGGCGTGATCGATCTCGCGGGGATAGGCCGACGCGCCGGCAATAATCAGCTTCGGCTTGTGTTCGCGAGCCAGCTTGGCCACCTGGTCGAAGTCAATGCGATGGTCGTCCTTGCGGACTCCATAGTGAACCGCATTGTAGAGCTGTCCGGAAAAATTCAGCGACATGCCGTGTGTCAGGTGCCCCCCGTGCGCGAGGTCCATCGCGAGGAACGTGTCCCCTGGCTTCAGAATCGTCAGGTAGACAGCCATGTTCGCCTGCGAACCGGCGTGTGGCTGAACGTTGGCATGCTCGGCACCAAACAGTTTGCAGACGCGCTGCCGGGCCAACTCTTCGACCACGTCGACATGTTCACAGCCGCCATAGTAGCGCCTGCCGGGATACCCCTCGGCGTATTTGTTTGTCAGGACGGTTCCAGCGGCCTGCTGGACAGCCAAGCTGGTGTAGTTTTCTGAAGCGATCAACTCCAGACCGTCCCGTTGACGATGTCGTTCATCGACGATGGCTGCCCAGACTTCCGGGTCGACTTGCTCGAGCAATTTATCAGCGTGTTGCACCGAGGCCATAAGATTCTGCTCCCTAAACCGGCCGACAGCGATGTTCGGCGTGGTTTGCGTTCCAAACGGAGTATTGGTGAGTCCGTAATGCCCCCTGTCCAGGGCATGGAGTCATGCGCCGGAAGGAAGTGGACCGCACGAAAACGGGTGGATTTCGTGCTTCGCTCTTCAACACGGACGCGACGCAACGCGATGGACGGAGCTGTGGTGTGCTTTCGCCCATTTCTTATAGTCAACCATTCCTCTGAAAGCTACCCACCGCAGTCCATAGCGACTATTCTGGGTTGTGCCCACACGGCTGCCAGTCGTGGGGCTCATCGCATTGCATCAGATAGGCGTTTGCATGGAACGGTCAGAATTTTCGACACCGCAGGAGCAGTCAACCGTTGAGGCCCCCACGACGCCCTCCATGTCGCGGACGCCGCAGGGGTCCCCTCCCCTGCAAGGTGAGCGGGTGGCCTTCACCGGAACGCTGGCATCCATGCCTCACAAGCAGGCCCATGCGATTGTCGAGCAGCACGGCGGGACGGCCACACAACACGTCAGCCGTCAGACGACACTGCTCGTCATTGGGGACGAAGGCTGGCCTTTGGAACCGGACGGTCATCCGTCGGTCAAACTGCAGCAGGCACAACAGCTGCAGGAACAGGGGCTGCCGATCCGCATCCTGGGTGAAGCCGCCTGGCTGAAGTGGATTGGCCTCTCAGATCAGCCACAGGAGGTCCGCCGGATGTATACGCCGGCCATGCTGAGCCAGATGCTGGATGTGTCGGTGAATGTCATTCGTGGCTGGGCCCGGGTTGGCCTGATTCGTCCCGTGCGAAGGGTGTTCCGCCTCCCCTACTTCGACTTTCAGGAAGTCACCAGCGCCCGCCAGTTGACGCAACTGTTGCAGTCGGGCGTTCCTCGGCATCGGCTGGAAGAAACACTCCTGAAGTTGCGATCGGTTTTGCCCCATCTGCAGCAACCGATTGGCCAACTGGAGTTGCTGGCCCGCGACCACAAGATTGTTTTACGGGACGAGAAGGGCCTGCTCGATGCTCGGACCGGACAACGTCTGCTCGATTTCGATGTGTCTGATCAGAAGAACATCGATGCTGTCGGCGGCAGGGAAAACGTGTCCGACGACTCGTCGGATGAGGACCCCGACCAGGGAAACCTGCTGTCGATGGTCGAAGGCGATGCGGAAGCCGAGCGTCGTGGACTGGTGGAACGTCTCGCGATTCCAGGCCAGCCCTGGCGGGAGATTGCCTGTCGACATCTTGACGAGCACCGATTCGGTGCGGCGATCGAGGCGTTGCGGATGGCGTTAATGGAACGCCCCGACGACGCGGAATTGCAGTTCTACCTGGCGGACGCGCTGTACCGCAGCGATCTCGCTCAAGCGGCCTTAGAACGGTACTACTGTGCCGTCGAGTGCGATCACGAATACATCGAAGCCTGGACGCAGTTGGGCTGTCTGCATGTCGAACTGGGCGAACCGGAACGAGCCGTCGACGCCTTTCGTGTCGCGATTGCGATCCACGACGAGTACCCCGATGCGCACTGGCATCTGGCGGAAACCCTCTGTCGACTGGGGCAAGAAGAAGAGGCCGCACCGCATTGGCGGCGGTACCTCGAGTTTGACGCGAACGGGCCGTGGGCCGAGACGGCCCGGCAGCACCTGGAAGCGACATAGTCGTTGGCGGTCGACAGGTTTCTGCCGGAGCGGCCGCCCCGGCAGACCCGCGCTGTCCGTCAGACCCAGGGCGTGCGTCGGATCCGCTGGGAAGGTCAGTTGAGCTCGGACGTCAGTCCCGCTCGGAAACAGGCCCGTTCAGCGGCTGGAGACCGACCAGGTCCACGCGCCAACAATCGTCATAGCGAAGATCGTATACAGAAAAATCAGCGCGAGCATTTTGCCGATGGCCCGGCCAGCTTTCTGGTCATCCGCGACGAAGTCGGCCAACTCGTCGGGCTGAAACAACTCGTCCAAACCGACGGCCTCGACGGTATGCCCGGCCGGCTCCGTTGTGGCGTGAGTGTCGGTGTGTGTTGCGTGCTGTTCCGCCATGTCGCTCAGCTCCCGCTGTCAGTTACGGCAATAATCCAGTTCCGACCGGACGTGATGTCTGATGGAACGGTGTTTCCAGTTGATGGCCCATTCTGTCGAAAATCGCTCGATGTGTCGAGTCAAGCCGAAGCGTTTCTGCCGGTCGTATGGACGAGCTTCGGACCGAGCAATTCGAGCAGGAAGTTGTCGTGTGGATAGGGATGGCCAACATGCTGACGAAAGCCTTCGCCAAACGCGGTTCCGATTTCGCTCCCCCTGCCCTGTGACCAGCGGCGGCAACCCTCCAGATACTCGTCCAGGCCGTGCTGCCGCCTCAGCCAATTCCGTTGGCTTTCGTGGCAAGCCAACATCGCGATTTTCTGTTCGAATGTCTGGCTGACATCCACGACAAAATCGGTTGGGATCGGCTCGCCGTACAGGTCCGCCCCGGTGATGGGGGCGACGTAATAGATGTGCGGAATATGGTCCAGCGCAGGGGCCGGGTCGGGCACCTCTGTATCGTAGTTGGGGGCTGGGGCGGCAAAGCAGGCGTCACGGACCAGACGGCTGGTGAACTCGTGATCGCTCATGTAGTCCACAGGTGGTGCCGTCATGACAATGTCAGGCCGGACTTTGCGAAGCACTTCGGTCACGCGGCGGCGGCTGAGGTTGTCCACCACGATGGATAAGTCCCGAAATTCCAGGCAGATGTAATCGGCTCCCAGCATGTCGGCCGCCTGCTTGGCTTCGCCCCGCCGGATGCGGGAGATCTCTTCAGGAGAATACTCGGCACTGCCACAGTCTCCGGGTGTCATTGTGGCAATCGTGATGGGGCAGCCTAACTGTTTCAGCAGTCCCAATGTTCCCGCGCATTGGATTTCCACGTCGTCCGGGTGGGCGTGAATCGCGAGGACAACGGGAGGTGAACTCGGGGACTTCATGTGATTCCTTTGTCACAAACGTTGTGGTAGCATGGGACGGGGCGCTCGCACGCGAATCTCTTGCGACGAAAACCAGCTTGGGGCAGTTTATCAGCTCCCACAGGATTTCACACCGAGACCATCGCCTCGGCAGACGGAAGGCGAACCGCCCTGTAGCAGCGGCGGAAATCGATTCCGCCAGAAGAATCTGCGGCGAAAACTGCGTCCGGTCGGGCGGTGGCGATGGACAACGCCCGTCTGTTGGGGCACGATGGTGGCAGGGCTAGGGATTCGGCCCTTGGGAACCGGTATTCGAGGCGACGGCTTCGGTAGTTTTGTACACATTGTAAGCAGGCACGTGATGGCTACTGACGTAACAATTCGTCGTGGTGCTTCCTCCCACGGATCGCAGTATCTTCGGCATACGAAGGCGCCGACGCTGGTATTTCCGACTCCTAAAGATGTCGACCGGCACGTCTCGCTGGTGATTGAGAGTCTCATCCGCGAGAACAACTCCGCCGGGCTGACGACAGTCCTCGGTCTGGCGACCGGGTCGACACCCATCGGTGTTTACCGCGAATTGATCCGGCTGCATCGCGAGGAAGACCTCGATTTCTCGAATGTCGTGACGTTTAATCTCGACGAGTACTGGCCGATGGATCCGAATTCGATCCACAGCTATCACCGCTTCATGTACGAGACGTTCTTCAACTACGTCAACATTCCCGCCGAAAACATTCACATTCCCGACGGGACAATTGCCAACCGAGATATCGATTCCTACTGCGAAATGTATGAACGGGCCATCGAAAAGGCCGGCGGTATCGACATTCAGCTGCTCGGCATCGGACGGACGGGCCACATCGGCTTCAACGAACCGGGCAGTTCCCGCAACAGTCGCACGCGGCAAATTATGCTCGACCCGACCACGCGGAAAGACGCTGCCAGCGACTTCTTCGGCGAGGAAAACGTTCCGCAGCAGGCCCTGACCATGGGGGTCGGAACAATTCTGGCTGCCAAGAAGATCATCATGATGGGGCTTGGCGAGCACAAAGCTCCCATCCTCCGTCGGGCCGTCGAGGGAGAAGTCTGCGACAGCGTGCCGGCCACGTTCTTGCAGACGCACCCCAACGCCATCTTTGCCATCGATCGGGCGGCCGCCAGCCAGCTCACCGCAATTCGGACGCCGTGGCTGGTCGGATCGGTCGATTGGACGCCCGCCATGGAGAAACGGGCCGTCATCTGGCTGTCGCAGCGCTGCCAGAAGCCATTGCTCAAGCTGGAAGCGTCTGATTTCCTGGACGGACATCTGCACGAATTGGTCAGCCAGCGGGGCTCGGTCGAGACCGTCCGGCAGGAGGTTTTCGACGATCTGCTCAGTGGAATCTGCACGTCACCCGGCGGTCCGTCGCCGCAGTCGATCATCGTCTTCAGTCCGCATCCCGATGACGACGTGATCTCGATGGGGGGCACACTGATCAATCTGGCCGGACAAGGCCACGATGTCCACATCGCCTATATGACCAGCGGTAATATCGCCGTCTTCGATCACGATGCCGAGCGGCATATCGAGTATGTCGAAGAGATCCTGGAGATCTTCGGCTACGATTCGCCCGAGTTCACCGAGAAAATCAACAAGATGCGCGCGTCCATTGCCAGGAGAGAACCTGGCGAACCGGACACGCCCGAATTGCTCGCGGCCAAGGGACTGATTCGCAAGACAGAAGCCGCCGCGGCCGCATTGACGGCAGGTGTTCCCGCCGAACGGCTGGCCTTCCTGGATCTTCCTTTCTATCGCACCGGGGAAGTGGCCAAACGACCGATCGGCGACGAAGACGTCCAGATCATCTCCGATCTGTTGCGAAAATTGAATCCGGGGCAGATTTACGTCGCCGGCGATTTGTCCGACCCACACGGGACGCACCGGCTGTGCGCCCAGGCAATCATTCGGGCGCTGGATGTGGTCGCGGAAGAAGGGAT
>CALJUK010000931.1 GCA_937975745.1 uncultured Planctomycetaceae bacterium
GGAGATCAACTGTTACTCGCTCGACTCTGCTTAGAAGTCGGCTGCGTCCAAAACAGCTTGCCCCATCCCGGGGAGCGTCCCGCCGGAAGAGATCAGGCGGGCATAGACGGTGGCGTCCACACTCGTGCTGATCGACTGGCCGCGACCGTCACAGAAGGCGGTATTAAACGAACCGGCATGGGCCGAACTTGGGCGGGGTCGTTTGTTGCTGTCACCGGGAGTTTGTGAGTTCGGCAGCGAATTCGCCGCTGTCGTGGCCCAAGTGCCCGCGAGCTGTATTTGGTTATTCGCATCGGTGAAGTCGGTAGTCGGTGCAACTCGCAGACAAAATCCAATCTCGCGAACGCTGAGGGAATCCAAATCACACCTGTCGAGCCTTTCGACCAGCAGGATACTCTGGCCCAAGCCATCGGCACGGCTGATGTAGTCGAAGCTCATCCGGCGCGTGCCGTTGTCGGCGAAGTCCACGCCAGCGGTGGCACCGCTGATCGCCGGGAAGTCGCGGAAGAAGACGCCCGTGTTGAACGTGGTCAGATCGTCGGTCGCGCCGGCCCATGCCGGAGGACCAACCGTTGCGGTGCCATCGAGCGCAGCTTTGCTATCCGTTGCAGCAACCACATGTAACGCGGCAGGACTCACGAAATTAGCGATCAACGCCGTGTCGATGGTAGGAGTCTCAACTGGCTCGCCATCCCATGCACCCGTCGCAATGTAGCCGGCGTTGGCGACGTAGCTAAGACCCTTCGGTCGGCGATCATTCAACAAGTCCGACGGGCAGGTGAAGACGGGGATCCAGACGGATGGCAGGGCGGCCCCACCACGCACGGTCCGGTCCAGGTCGGCCCGGTCCAGCAATGCCAGCAGCGACACCGGCCAGCCACGCCACACGCCGCCAATTTTCTCGTTCAACAAGGGGAGGCGGTCGTTATTGCCCGAGGCGAAGTTGATGATCGCCAGGCCGACGTTTCGCTGGTTGTTGAGGCATTGTGTCCGCCGGGCAGCCTCACGCGCACTTTGGACGGCCGGCGTGATCAACGCGATCAGCGTGGCGATGATGGAAATCACCACCAGCAATTCGATGAGTGTAAAACCGCGACGCGGCTGTGCCACTCGCGCCGGTCGCCGATTGCGGGTTTGTAGGCGACGCATTCGTGTGTCTCCAATTTTCGGGGCAGTGTCTTATCGTTCGAGAGCCAGCGGCCCAGCGGTGAAGTGTTCCGCGCCGGCGGGTCAGCCAACCGGCCCATCTCATGATTTCTCGAAGTTCCACACCAGAGGGTTGTTACAACTTCAATTCTTGCATCTTATTACGAAAATCGCGACAGCGATTGAGTGTTATTGCCCGTTTTTCATCAACTGCAGCCGCGATTGGCTGTCTGTGTCACTGAACTCTAGTTCACATCCAGGTCTTTCTGGCTGTCTTTGATCAGTTCCCGCCAGTTGAACGTCCCGGAACCGGAGTCGTAGGCCTCTTCCGCATTCGACCGGTCGATGACAAACACTCCCCGCTGTGGTTTGGGTTCGACTACACCACCCGCTAGCGGCGGCAATTTCCCGCCGATTCGATAGGCCGTGACACCCGCTCCGGATGTGACTTCCGCCACTTCATAGAAATCCACCGTGATGTAGACCACGAAGACGTTCGAACGGGTGGTCACATTGTTGGCGATCTTGGATAACAAACGGTGGCGGACGGGAGATTCAACACGAGAACTTCCAGGTGGGTTGGAAAAATCGTGTTCCGCCTGGCTGGCGACCTCAAACAGTTGACGGTTGTCCCGTTCATCGGGCGTGAGTGTTCCGGACGGACTCTAGTCGTCGGCTGCGATGTCCTTGGGAAGCCGTCGCAGCAGTGTGTGCTCGATCGGGTCCTCCAGGTCCAGACCGGTCGTCTTATCCCAGTTCTGCTGAGGCAGATAGGCAAAACTACGGAACGGCCGGGCAGACGGCAGACCGGGCAGAAACAGACCGGTCGTCGGGTCCAGTCCCCATTTACGGGTGTCGCCGGCGTACGACGAGGACGAAATGTTGTCGATTCCCCTGTCGCGTGAACGGATGAATTCCCGCCACCAGTTCCGCTCGTTGGTGTTCTCAGGGTTGGGCGGAAACGTTCTGTTTTCACCGACCCCAGTTTGATCTGTCAGGCCGGGGCTGCTGGGTGTGAAGGGCGACGACATATCCAGGTTGATGACGTCGGTGTCGTCGAGCAGGCCGGCCAGGACCGACGGGTGGCGGACCATGTTGAGATTGATCTTCCCCGGGACGCGGGCCGTCGAGAACGTATCTCCCAACTGCCGATGCGTCCGCTGCGTCACTTCGACGAACTCGAACAGGCGATACCAGCGGTTGTCCTTCCGCCTGTCGATGGAGGGGGACCCGTTCGTATTGGCCCGCTGCTCCAGATTGTCGGGATGAATGGGCTGCAGGAACATTGCCTCGGCGGAGAGTGGCCTGGGCCGATTGTCGAGACTGCCATCGGTCCGCCCGGCATTCTCGGCCGCTTCGTACTGCTGGCGGGGCGCTCGCTGAGCCAGTTCCTGCCAGCGGGTCGGCCCACCGAACTGAACGACGTTGGTGTCGGCGGCAGCGGTTCGGCTGGGACCATAGAGCGGAACGGACAACAGTTCCATCGGCGAGGCGAAGTCTCTGTTGTAGTGGACCTGCCATTGCGTGAACTTGCTGGGCGACTTGCGATTAATCGTGTAGCCCAGCGAGTTGTTCCGAACTCCACCGTCAAAGTTGCTCCACCCGCCGCTGGGAACGCTGTTCTGGGCTGACCCCGACGTGTACGGCAGCATGCCGTCGATGTTGGAATTGCTCGCACCGGCGGTAAATGTGAAGGGTTGCGGACGTTCGTGGCTTTTTCTGGCGGCCACCTTCGGCTGGATTGTGTTGGTGGGTGAGACATTGTCCGATTCGACCAGGTTGAATGTCTCGGCCGCAACTTCGATCCGGTCGACTTCCACCCACGGATTGGCGTCGCTGACATCGAGATTGGGGAGGTTGGTATTCAGCCGCCGCTCCAGTACCAAGACCAACGGCGTGACACCGGCGGCCGGGGCATTTGTCGCGTTGAGAAATTCACCCGGCCCACCGCTATCACCCAGTTCAAACCATGTCTCGTGGTCGTCATACATCAGATCAATCACGCTCGACTTGGGAGCGAGGTTGTCGTTCATTTTTGCCGGGTTGCTGCCGATCCCTGTGTTGGGTGCGATCAATTCGTAAGTGTCGTCGGTGGCGGGCATGTTGAACGTGTCGTAATTGACGCGGAACTCGGCTGGCCGACGTTTTGAGTTGCCCATGGTCGCGTTGACATCGGTGGTGGCGACAACGCGTTGACCACCCGCGGCGATCGTGGGTGCGCCCGATTGAAACACGACAGTTTCGTTTTGTCCCGCGCTGGATTCTGCCCGGCGAATGCGCCACAGCCCCTTGTCGGCCGTTGTGGACTGGGTCGTGTCGGCAAGCGGAACACCAAAGGCGGAGGCATTGCGGAGTTCGACGAACAGGAAGTGGTGTTCGCCCGTTGTGTCGTCGTACATCGTCGCCCGATGGCCCGGGCTGGCGCCACCATCGGTTCCCGCAGTCGCAAGAGCCGTTGCGTCGAGTTGGTTCGTCTTGAGCCACAGCGCTTCGCTGAATGTCAGCGATTGTTCTTCCACGCCGAAGACTTC
>CALJUK010000932.1 GCA_937975745.1 uncultured Planctomycetaceae bacterium
CGCCTCGCTGCAACACCGCGCCCGCACCGCAATGCGGTTTATATGACGGTTACATACGTTTTCAATGCCCCAGAATCTCCAACGCTTGCAATAAAGATGGAGCGGTGATCAGACCACACCAAACACAGCGTTGTTTGGAAACACGTTTGACGATTGATAATATGGCGGTAAGCAGGAGCGGGCAGGTAGGCAGGCTTATATCTGAGTTCTGAGACATCCTGCTTTAGCGTTTCGCCAAGTGTGCGGATTGCTGCGAGGGTCTGCGCGATTGCAATGTCTGCTCGTTTTCGAGGTGAAGTGCGTTCGCTGGACTCAAAAAGTGAGGTAATTGCAACCCAAGTCGCGACGCGGCTTCCTATTTGTGACAGCAATGACGATCCAACCCCGTCTGCAATCGCGCAAACCCATTCGATGGCTGATGTACCGTTGCCTTTGACTCCAAGAACAGCATCCTCGTTAATTGATTTGCCAGGCTGTGGCGGACCAATACACGTGTGCAGCGACACTCGCTGACTGTCTGTGCTGAAGTGGGCGGTGTTTTCGTAAACTATTCCATATTGCGACACACGTTCCTTGGACTTGCCGATTATGTCAGCGTCGATTTCGGCAGACATGGTATCCTCGTTGCACTACTTTCACCCAACGGTATTCGGAACACTTACATCAGCCGACGAGAGCTTGGTCCTTCAAGGAACCCCTTGATGACCTCATAGACTTCGCCCGCTGTGCTGGCGGCGGAACTTCCCGCAGCAGCCAGAAACACTGACAACGCACTTGCTTTCTCAATTGGCACATAGAGTGGCGTTCCCTTGTAATGGGATGCAATCGCTTTGAGCGTATGTTCGTCAGGGTTGTCACTATCTTTGACAGCCACTCCTGCCGTCAAAATGAGAATCGGCTGCGCGTCATATTGCAACTCCTTCAGTTGTTCCGCAGCAGCTTCGGGGCGACCGAAGTTGTCTCCGTTTCGTCCGTCTGAAAACAGAATCACCAAAGGCAATGGGTGCTTTGCTTTTTGCGGGTGTTCCGCGATTTCGTCTAAGTATTCGGATATTTCAGAATGCGCGAGTTCGAGAGCTTCCCGAAGATTGGTTCCTCCGCCATCGCCTCGAAGTGATATTTGGTCGGTGTCAATCTCAAGCACGGGGGTGCGGCGACATTGCTTGTCGATCTTGGCTCGATCCCCGAAAGATATGAAAAGAACTCGGTAAAGCGATTCTTCGCCACCGGAACGACTCATACATTCAATAATCATCTGACGGATGCCTTCAGTCGCTGCATCTGCCTTCAGTCAAGGCCTTGAACCACTGTTGTCACCAATGACGACAACGAGTTGCTGGCGATTGGGTTTTACAGATCGTTTGCTTGTTTGACTCATGGGTACTCCTCGACGAAAGGGGTGGATAAGTGGCAACCTTATCGACTCAACGATCCGGCAATGTGACCGAAGCAACACGGGGCGAACACCGGCCATTTTAGGGCGATGGACCTACTTCCGCCACGTATTCAGTTTTCTTGTTGCTGAGTTCTGAGTTGCAATTCGTTGAGTGAATTGAATTAACCGTTGTCGGCCCTTGACGGGGAGTGCAACCTGTAAACGCGAAAATAATTGTAGGTGTTCTATTCTTACACAGCGTACTTCACCATCACATCGTTCTTGTTTGTGCAAAACTGAAAGCCGAAACGTTTATTGTCTCAACGCACCTGAATCGGAACTTCAATCACAGGCACGATCGGTTCGAGCTGCGTCTGATATCGTTGGACAATGCGCTGGTAAAGATTCTTTACCTTCGGTGCAGACACCGTAATGATCAATGCGTACTTGATTCTGTCACCCGCAGTGGCTTTTCCGGCTTCGCGAACTTGATAGTGAACGTCGAACACTGGGTCATTGAGCGTAGTAGATCTGAAACGCTGCCGTCGGTGCAAAGTCGTTTCCCATTTGTGGGCGTCTAAACGCAACTCCTTCTCCGAGTCAAAGTCCGTTCGACGGAAGAAGCTCTTGGACTTCGGGTTTACGGCATCCTCGTCGAACTTCTCGGAATGCGGACGAAAGGTCACATCCAATCCACCTCGCGTATAGTTGCCGGGGTCTTCAGGGTCAGTTTGACATGCGAAGCAGAATGTCGCTGCGAGTGTGACCATGCCATCAATTTTTCCAGCAGGCAACGGTACCGGAGTTCGAAGATACTGCCCGGGATTTAGCTCACCTTGGTAAACAACACGGGCTTCACCATCCGGGCAAATCACAATTGAATCGAGATTCTGAGCGATGCGTCCCCAGCCGATTTCATGAACTGGTAATTTTTCACCCGGCTCGGAGCAATGCACCAGTAGGGACTTGATGGCCAGCATCGAAAGACTGTTACCAAAATGGGCGCGAACGCCCATGCCCATGCGAAGCGTATAGGGTGATGCGTAGCTGGTCCCCGCATCGGGTGTAGCACTTGAAGTCGATTGATCGAGAACAAAAAATGGCTCCTTGCCACACCCGCCGAATGCGACGACTTCAGGTTTGATTAAACCGGGGCTTCGACCCGGTCCAATACAACTGTACGCCGCACGCTTCCACGTTTTGCTTCGACTATCGACAGCCCCTACCGCCAACGAATTCACGGAATCAGAAGGCACTTGAACGCGAGCGTTACCTGATTCATGGTCCTGCTCGCCTTCATTTCCCACTGCAATTGTTGTCAAGGTCTCACCATCGGCGAAGAGGGAGTCCAGCACGGCTGTCCAAGCGTGAACGTCGTAATCCTCAATGGGCAATGCGGGGCCAATGCTCAGATTGACGAATTGATACTTTCGAGACTGCAACACATTCTTAATATGGTTGAGAGTGTCATACAGTTCGAGTGGGTCATTGCTGGACTCGTCGTCAAGCACACGGTAGTGGTCAACGAGGCCATATGGCTGAGCGAGGTCGTCGCCCTTGGTCAGTGGACCGAAAAGAACAGCAGAAGTCACGCCAGTGCCGTGGTCAACATAGCCATCAACCGCTGGGCCGATTCCTTCTGGTTCGTGGGAGACAGCAAATTCCGAATCGTGCAGCTCATCTGAAATTCCGCCATCGAACACTGCGGCTCGCAATTGTTTGTCGACTGGTTCAACATCAGGAAGTTCAACGGGAAAGGGTTTCGTTTTGGCCGATGCCCGAATGATTGGACGGAGCGGACGCAATCCCGGCATTTCGCGAATGGTGCGGAGAAATGAAAACCTGCTGAGGTCTTCAATCTTCTCACGTGGCGCGCGGAGAGGAAGGAACGACAAACCGCTTACGTCAAAACGCCGCTCCATAATCGGATCAAGTCCAAGAGACTCGGCATATGCTTCAAATGCTTCGAGGATGTGCGACGGTCGAGGAATCCCGGAAGTATGCAAGACAACTTCAAGCATTGGCTCGACGGCACGTTTTCTAATCTTTTGAAGGCGATCTTTGGTTTGTGGTGCGCGAAAACTCTCGACCTTGAACAGGTCTGCTGAGCTTCTGTCGGCTTCCGTCAAATTTGGAAGGCCGCTTGCAAAGCGTTCAAAGTCTTCTCGGCGAGCCGCAACGAACAATTCTGTCGTCGGTGACTCTTCTGGCTCACCCTGCTTGGTCCACTTTTCAGGTGTTGTCCGTGCTGGTTTTGAGCCAATCGCTTCCATCCTCGCTTCGCGTAGCAAGTCACCCGGAAAGTACGACTTAGCCGTGTATTGTGGGTGAAGTGTGATCAGACCCACCGAATATCCATCGGGACAGGCCGAATCGGGAAGACTTGCAAAGGACTTGGCTGCGGCTGCGAATTGGGTTTCGAGGCGGCTCTTTGCACTTGCCAAGTCATAGGGAGGGTCTTTTGTTTCCATCGCCTTTTTGATGGAAACAGGAGAGGTCAGGCGATGGCCATTACCGAGAAGGAAGTTTGGTTGCTTTGCCATGTTCTGTCCTATTCTGCATTACTCAATTTACGAATTGTATCGCGGCTAATTCCAGTCAGTTCGTTGATTGCCCGTTGCGACAAGCCTGCTTCTCCAAGCCGTAAAGCAATCTCCTTTTTGCTCGACTTGCTGTGCTTGTCCATATGTTGGCGAATCAATACCGGGAACAAATCGGACAAATCACACTTCTTAAGTACGGCCTGCCTACGCAGAAGCTTTATTTGGCGTTCGATATCACTGTAGGACTGGCCTGAAAGCACCTCGGCGAGGGCTGCGGACCAAGTGGTTTCTAGGGCCGACGGATCGTCAACAAACAGTCTAAGCGCTTGTTCGATTGCATCGCGATTTGGGAGGCCAAACTCGATTTGGACCTCAAACCTTCGCCA
Source organism: uncultured Planctomycetaceae bacterium (assembly GCA_937975745.1). Classification (GTDB taxonomy): domain Bacteria; phylum Planctomycetota; class Planctomycetia; order Planctomycetales; family Planctomycetaceae; genus CALJUK01. The sequence continues at coordinate 4,305 of CALJUK010000932.1, forward strand.
GACTGCGGGATCGAGAAGTTCTTGATGATTACTCGCTGCAACCAGCAGGCCGCCTTCCGGCCAATCGTCGATCTCTTGCAACAAAACTGTGACGAGTCGTTTCAACTCGCCCAATTCCTGATCGTCATCTCGACGTTTGGCAATCGCGTCCAGTTCATCGAGCAGCAGAACACAGGGCAGGCCTTTTGCGTAGTCGAGCACATGGCGGACGTTGGAGCCGGTGCGACCGAGATAGCTGCTCATGACAGCGGACAAGTCGAGTATCAGAAGGGGGCGATCGAGTTCGCGAGCCAGCCAGTGTGCAGCGAGCGTTTTGCCGACTCCCGGTGGCCCAGTAAAAATCGCCGTTCGCGTCGGCCCGAGTCCGCGTCCGTGAAGATCGTCGGCTTGTTGGTGTTCGAGAACAATTTGATTAAGCGCTTCTTCAATATGCTCATGCCAGATTGGCTCATACTCCAGAAGTCCCGTCGACTCGATTCTAAGTAGGTCAAGTTTGCTGTCACGATCCAGCGGAATTGTAGCCATCGTCTCGCTTCGCAGTGGTGACTTTCGAGTAGGGGCGGCCTTGAGCAAGTCTTTGAGCTGCTCGCCCAGGTCAGGTACCAGTTTCTGGTACTTTCGCGACATGCGAGTGACGTACGTCTGCACGTCCTGTGGCCGACCGGCCAACGCAAGCCTCGCTAGCTGGACTAAATCTTTTGTTTTTTCAGCCTGTTCGTCCACTGTCTTAAGATCTCCCGGGTATTCAGTAATTCAATTGTCTCACATGGCGGACTAAAAATCAACACACACGCTTTACATCGTCCATTGTGGTGCATATACTCCTGTGAAATCAAGGCTTTTGGTGGGCTATTTCGACGCCAATGTGGCAAAAGTCGTCCATTCGCGCCCCGGATTGGACCATTTTCGGCAGGAGGAAGTACGTGCGTGACGAATTCGTGAAACACTCAGATCTGGTGTCGTTTGCCGACAGTTCAGTGAACCTGAAGAGAGAAGACGCCAAAGAGTACCGTGAGCAGGTCAATCGCCTCCGCGCCAAGATGGAAGCGTTCATCAAGGAGAATCCAGAAGTCGGTCTGCGAAAGATGCTGCTATCCGGGAGTCTTGCCAAAGGCACATCGCTGAAGACTCTGAACGATATCGATGTGGCTGTTCATGTCACATCGCCGGATGCGCCCACTGGCGAATCTGATCTTCTTGATTGGTTGGTCGAGCAGTTGCGGAAGGTCTATCCGAATATGAATGCGGATCAGATTAGTCGCGGCAACCATTGCGTGCGGATCTCGTTTCGAGGCAGCGGTCTCGATGTTGACGTGGTTCCGATGGTTCTTCCCCTCTTTTCGTGGGTCACTGGGGGAGGGATTCGGGGAGGAGTTTCA
>CALJUK010000933.1 GCA_937975745.1 uncultured Planctomycetaceae bacterium
ACACAGGGATTTTGAACCCGCCTTTAGAGTTTTTTGCATTTTCCGCGACCAACCGAGAAGCTGTCGATGACCATGTTCCCCATGTCCTGGGCATTACAGGTGGCCGAAATGCCGCCCGAGACGTGGGCCATCTGCTCGACGAAGTTCACCAACCCCAGGTAGAAGTAATCTTCGATCAACGCGAAGCTCGACATCTGAATGCCCAGTTCGGCGCAGCGTTTGACTTCGGCCAGCGTAATCTGGGCAGTTCGCTCTGCGGGGGGATAAATCAGCAGCAGATCGCGGCCTTCGATGTGGGCAGTCGGCTCGCCGTCAGTGATGGTGATGATCTGCTTGTTGGCGGCCGGCTGCCGCCGCAGAATACGACGAGCAAACTGCAGGCCGGCGTGGATGTTGGTGAAGTGCTGCGGCACAAATGACGGCGGGCGATCGAGTGGAATCCGCAGATGGACCCGCGGATCGAACAGACTGACCGGCTTGGGGGCCGAGCCCAACAACTCCCGCTCGGTCAGCGGGCTCGCATAGCTGTAAAAGCCGACGAACTGGAGAAAGTCACCCTGATAGCGTGACCGAACCAACGCCTGAAGCGCCATCGCGACTTTCTTAGCCTGGCCGTACTTGCCGTACCGGCTCATACTGCCGGACATATCCAGCAGGACGACAGTCGCACAATTGGTCTGGTACTCTGTCTCGTGGACGACGAAGTCATCCTCGGACAATTGAATCGGAGTGCCGCCCCCCTGCCGATGGAACGCATTCCGCAGCGTCTCCTGCAGGTTCAAATTGGCGACGGGGTCACCGAACTGATACGGTCGCGAGTCTTCGTGAACCGTCTCTCCCAGACCACGAAATTCGGTCTGGTGTTTGCCGACGTTCCCTTTCCGGGACACGTGAAACAGTTCGTCGAGTGCTTGCGATTCGACGCGGCGGAGCCCCTTGGGTGTGACTGCAAACCGGCCCTGCTCGTCCCGTTCGATATAACCCTGCTGCATCAGCATCCGGATGAGTTCGGGATGCTCTTCCTGCCAATCTTCGAGGTGTTCGAGCATCTCGTCGCCGTATTCGAGCATGTACTGGCTGAACTCATCGAAGAATTTGTCCACCGATTGCGGTGTGAACGCGTCGGATTCGTCCCAGCGGGAATATTCGAAAGAAGGCATGATCGATTCGGTTGCGAATCAAAACGGCGAGATCAAGGGTTGAGCGAATCCTCGTCAGGCGGCGGGTC
>CALJUK010000934.1 GCA_937975745.1 uncultured Planctomycetaceae bacterium
TTCTAGATCACTTCGGCCGAACTTCGTTACACGCCAACCGCCGGCAGCCCACGAACCGCCACGCGGAATAGCTCCAGATAAATGGGATCGTCGTCCGTGTAGAGATGCCATTTCGTCTGGGCTTTCAGCGAGGCCAGTTTCGGTTCCGTTTCGAACCAGGCGGCCAGTTGCCTGTCCTGGTCAATCGACTGCCAGCCGTGATGAAGAAACAGGCTCGTATGCCAGATGTCTCCATCTTCGGGAAGCTGCAGGACACGCCGTTCGATGTCGACCGGTTCACTATCCTGCCATTCGAACGCATCGTGTGGTTTCTGCCGCTGCCCGGCGGCAGACAGTTCCAGCAGACTGGACGTGGTGACGAATGCCGTCAGTGCGGCAACCGCTACGACAATGACCCAACGCATTGTATGTCTCCCCTTTTGTGTCAGAAGGCTGTGTGTCAGAACGCTGTATGTGAGAACTCGTTTTGCAGGAACTCGCCGAACGATTACGGCATGGAATCGCCCGATTGCCAGGGTGGTTGCGGGGGCGGGTTGTAGACCGGCGTAATGGCCCACCGCCATCGGCTGGACTGCCATTCGTCCAGGAATTGCTGCCGCGTCAGCCAGACGACCTGCTCGGGCGAGTTGTTGTCGATCAGGCCGGCTCGCCGTTCGTCGAGATGAACGAGGCAGACCATGTGGCGACCTCCCTGGACTGTCACGCAGGCACCGCGGCGTGTCCGGACGGCCCATTCCAGAAAACCGACGTTGCCATCGCGTGTCTCGGCAAAGTCGAGACCAGCCGCCAGCAATTGCGGAGCAAGTGTCACGGGTGTCTCTCCGCCGGCATGACACGACGCCCACCAGTCCGCGTGTTCCGAAAGACCCTGCCAACGGAGCAGCGTCACCAGCGAAGCGTGCACGCAACTCCCTTCCCCTGCGGAGGTCCAGTTGGCCGCTCGACAAACGCGCGGAACATTGACCACCGGCACTTCGCGAACCGAACCCGCCGTTCGACCCGTATCACGCAACACGGTCAAGCGACCGGTTCCGGACCGACTGTCGGCAGACGGAAGGGCCAATAGACCGGTTGTCAGAGACAATCCAACCAGAACGCTGCGGAACGTTGTGAGTCTGTTTCCGTTCTTCATGCGACCTCCCGTTCCATCGCCGATGGGGTTTGTTCGACTGACGGCGGGGCGACTTGCGAAAGACTGCAGACGTACCGGCAGAGACCGCTGCTGGCGATGTCGTTGGGCGTCGTCACTTCGAATGGCTTGGCCACGAACCGCAACCCGGCCCCATTTGCGAACGAACGGGCCACATGCTGCGAACAGATTCCGCCCGGTGTCGCGTGGCTGGCCGCGACAATGCGGTTCACGCTGTAGGGAGTCGCGAACCAGCGAACGAAGGGCAAAGCCAGCAGCGCAAGCGTGCGGATATTCGACCAGGCGTATGGAAAGCCGAGATCACCCAGCAAGCGCGCTTTCACCCGGCTGCGATCGAACCGCAATTCCTCACGCACTCGGAAGACATGAATTCGGCCTGGCCATTGAACGACGGCGTTCCGTAACGGCGAGGCATATCCACCGTTTTGCCTGTCATAACCCACATTCATCAGGCGATCTTCCCACCACAACGTGGCGGAGATATGAGAGAACGGCCCATCCGTGGCGGCGGCGATCATCTGTCCGTACCAGCCGGTCGGCGACCAGAGCAGCAAGTCGCAATCCTGCGCCGTGGCGCGGTATTTTTCGTACGGTGTATCGACGCGGGGAACGCCGGGAAAAATGTCTGTCATTGGTTTCTCAGCCATTCGAGAATGGTTTGTTCTTGTCGGTCTTGTCGTTGTTCCAGCTTGTCCATCCGTTCGCGGAGTGCTTCGAAGCGGGCCTGGAGTTCGGCGGCGTCAGCAGACAAGGGACCGCCACGCTGCGGTCCAAAACGGATGATGGCCACCGTTGCGGAGATGAGGGCTGTGATGACAACGGCCGCATCGGGAGCTTCAAACATCGGCCTGCAGCCTTTCGATCAGTTGCGTCTTCAACGCCTCCAGTCGGGCCCGTTCGTCTTCTCGTCTCCGCCAGGCCCCAATGGCGCAGTACAGTGTTTGCACGAGTTGCTTGGGATCGCCTCCCTTCAACCAGGAGCCAAACGCACCCAGGTAACCGGCTTCGATGGCGACTTGCGGATCGCTTTCGACCGAGCAAATCACGATGGCCCGTTCGCCTCGTTCAAGAAACGGTGCTAATCGGGCCTGGAGTTCGGCCGTCGAACTTTCTTCCACTTCCAGCAGGACGACATCGGCGCGGTGAATGCGATCGCCAATCTCTTCGATGCTGCTGGCCACTTCGGCCTGAATGTCCCACGCCACGCCAAAGACCGCTTCGCTGATGATGCGAACATCCGCCGGATGGCTTTCGACAATGAGCAGATGCATGGAGTGGACTTCTTTCCGCGCCACAGCAGTGGAACCGTGTCAGGCAGAACCGACTTGCCGAGGTTCATCGGTCGGACTTCGGAAAATGTCTGCGCACAGTTGCCCGTCCGACCCAGTTTGATTTCGAACACTGTTCGATTCGGAACAGAGTGCGGCGATCAACCCCGCCAGTTCGTTGTCCAATGACCGGCCATGCTGCGTGCGAAGCGCGAACAGCCGAGTCTGCGATCGCCCGAACATCTCGCGGAGCGACTGTTGGTCCGATGTCAGCCGTTCGGTCAAGTCGGCCAGAACCCGGAGTTCCCGGTCGAGGTCGTCCCAGCAACGCGCAATGGCCTGCTGGATGCGGGTGAGTTCGCGGTGAATTTGGGCTGAGCGTGAATTGCGTGAAGCGGCCATGCGATTCTCCCTTCGGTGAGTGTGCGTGCGTGATGCGCGATGCGAACACGCTAACCCAAGAATCGGGTCATCTGGCGGAGAATCGCGCTGTTCGAAAATCGAACTTTTCGAACAATTCACCAGAGGAAGAAGTCGTTGCCCGGCGGCGAGGCTTGGCGGAGTTCAGCCGTCCGGATACGATCGTGGAGCGCACCGCAAGTTCGCCCGGTCCTTCGACCGACAGGAACGGCCGGTGAGCCCGCATGCACCCGTAGCTCAGCAGGATAGAGCGGCGGTTTCCTAAACCGCAGGTCGTGGGTTCGAATCCCGCCGGGTGTACCTTCTTGATGCAACATCCAAACGCTGCGTGCCGGGCGTTGGCTTGTCCGGCAGGGTTGAACCCCGCCGCTCGGGCTCCAAACGCCGCACAAGTGTGGCAGCGCGAGCTAGCGGCTCCAATCGCCCAGGACAACTTTCACTGTCCGTTTCTCGCTGCCGCGGAGAATGTCGAGTTCAATCTCTTCCCCCGGGTCGTGCGGTCCGATCAGCTTGATCAGCTGTTTGAAGTTGTCCGGAGTGCCGAAGACCGGGTCTCCATTGAAGTGTGTGATAACATCGCCGGGTTCCAGGTCCGACTTGGCTGCGGCTGTGCCCGGCTGGATCTCGTTGATCTGACATCCCTCCGGATGCGAGATGCCCGCCACACCAATTTTGGCCGGCGGACGGGGCTCGATCCGCAGATCGGGCAAGTTCGCCTGAAGCTGGTCGAGCCCTTCCTGCGACAGCGAATTGCCCGCCACCAGATACAGCACGCGGAGGTCTTTCAGCCGGGCCACATGTTTCAGGCCTTCGTCGCCTCCCTCCCACTTTCGACCGATGGCGATG
>CALJUK010000935.1 GCA_937975745.1 uncultured Planctomycetaceae bacterium
ACGCCGTCGCCATCCGGGATGCGAAAGCCAAGGCCATTTCGAAATACGCCGGGTCGTTGAGGAGAGTGAGCGCCTGCAACGGCGTATTGGTTCGCGATCGATCGACGACGCAAGCAGCCCGGTCAGGCGCGTCAAAATTGACAAAGCTTGGATAGGGTGCCGCCCGTCGCCACACGATGTACACACCACGGCGGAAGCGATCCTCGTCTTCGGCAGCCTTCCACTTGGGCGCGTTTCGGCCAACGGCACGCCACAAACCGTCCGGCTGGTAGGGCATGACGGGCGGGCCGTCCATCTTCGACGAGAGCAATCCGCTGATGGCCAACGCATTGTCGCGGACCAACTCGGCCCGCATTCGAAACCGGGCTCCCCGGGCCAGAAGCTTGTTCTCCGGGTCGGCTGCCAGCAGTTCGGGCGTCACTCGGGACGACTGTCGGTACGTGGACGACATCACAATCTGCTTCAGTGTGCTCTTCAGCCACCTGCCATTCTCCATGAATTCGACGGCCAGCCAATCGAGCAGTTCGGGATGCGTGGGAGGTTCGGCCTGAGATCCGAAATCTTCTGGCGTGACAACGATCCCACGACCGAAAATCTCCAACCACCAGCGGTTGACCGTGACGCGGGCCAATAGCGGGTTCTGCCGATCGACAATCCAGCGAGCCAGTCCGAGGCGATTCTTCGGCAGATTGGCATCCAGGGGATGCAACTTCTCCGGCGTACCGGGTTCGACAACATCACCAGGGTTCAGGTAATCGCCCCGCAGCAGGATGTGTGTTGCCCGCGGCTTGTCCATCTCGACCATGACCAGCGTGGTGTCAGGCTGGACAACCTTCAGTTGGGACTGGGTCTGTTCGATCTTTCGCTGGACCGCAGTGTAGTCGGGGTTTTGCTGCCGGTGGAATTCTGCCAAGGCACGCGCATCGTCTTCGGTGCGGAGCGTTTTGTCTTCCTGGCGATCGGACTTGCGGAGGATGTCGGCAATGTTCTGCGGCACGGCGAGAGCCGTTGGGTCACCCGTCAGAACAGAAAACTTCACCCGTCCCAGCGTTCGGCCCCGTCCGTAGTCTTGATGGAGCGTCAAGCGAAACTCTCGCGACTGCCCCGCAGCCAGTGGCTTCTTCATCAGGAAGCTGGCCCAGTGCGATTTGCCGAACTCCTGCCCGATTGCCCACCCCGTTTTGCGATCACCGTCAATGGCGCCCCTGACCGCCCAGTTTTCCTGTGCGTAGTCCGCCTCGGCCGCATGAAGCAAGAGTCGCTGCGGGGACGCTGTCCCTGCGGTGATCTGCTCGACAGCAAACTCGCTGAGGATGAAATTCGGCCGGTCGGCATCTCCACGTCCCGGTCCCTGGCCTGGCAGTTCTTCGTGAGTCAGTGCTTCGACTTTGAAGCCCGTGATGTTCTGCACATCGGTCTTCACGGTCACGGTGTATGTCGTCGTGTCGGGAACCTTGCCCGTCACAAGCAGACTGCCATCTTCCAGCAGCCGATGTGTCTCTCCCCCCGTCGATTGGAATTCGACGATCTCCAAAGGTTTCCAGACCGGCGCATTGTCCAAAGCGGCGAGAACTTCGACTTCCCAGGCCGGTTGTTTGGCGGCCAGTGACTTCTGCAACTCGTCACGCTGCTGATGCAACTGGGCGATCTGCTGCTGCAGTTCTTGCCGCCGTTCGGACTCTGCGGGCGGCAGGGGGAGTTCCATCTTCGGACCGTAGAAGTCGAAAGAGACGCCCTTCCCGCTGGGGTTCTCCACCTCCAACGGCGTGTTGTTGAAATACGCAAAGAGGGTGTAGTAGTCCTGCATCGTGAACGGATCGTACTTGTGATCGTGGCATTGGCAGCATTCGAGTGTCAGCCCCAGAAAGACCGTCGCCGTCGTATTGACCCGGTCGATCACCTGGTTCACGCGGTTTTCTTCCGGGTGCACGCCCGCCTCGACATTGCAGGTGACGGTACGGTGAAAGCCGGTTGCAATCTTGTCGTCGATGTTGGCATCGGGCAGGAGATCGCCAGCCAGCTGTTCCACGACAAACCGATCAAACGGCATGTCCTGGTTCAGCGCATGGATCACCCAGTCGCGATAGGCC
>CALJUK010000936.1 GCA_937975745.1 uncultured Planctomycetaceae bacterium
GAGAGTCACGACACGTGACGGTAGATCTCAGAAAAGTCCGAGTGGCCGAGAGGGATCTCGGAGCCCTCCACAGCGTCTGGCCGGTTTTCCGGCCAAGTGACGTTACATAGCGATGATCGTTCCCGTCGACCGCAAAAATCAGTTTCTCGCCGACCAGGATGGGAGACCCGCCGTTGCCATGCTGCGGTGCGTAGGAATGCTCGTTGTTCTTCCAGATGATCTTGCCGTCCAGATCCAGGCAGGCGGCTCCCTCGTTCCCGAAGTAAACATACACACGGCCGTCTGCCAGCAACGGAGTTGGACTGGCGTGACTATTCTTGCTGTGAATCTTGTCGGGATGTTCCTCGCCGGGTGCGAAGACTTCGACATCCCAGCGAATCTTCCCAGTCGAGGTGGACAAGCAGACCGCACGAAGCGAACGATCGTCCGCCGCTTTTTGAACACAGGTCGTCACATAGATCCTGCCGTCCTGAATCACCGGAGACGACCAGCCCAGACCGGGGACTGCTGACTTCCAGACGATATTTGTCCCGTCCTCGGCGTTCCACGTGAGCGGAAGTCCGGTCACGTCGCTCACACCTCGTCCGTTCGGCCCGCGAAACTCCAGCCAGTCGGCAGCGTCCACGGTGGGCAGACTGATCGTCACAAGAAGTACGGCCGCAACAGATCTCAAGCACATATAATCGGCTTCCTCAGTCTTAAATCCGGGTTGTAATCACCGGCAGGAGCGCGGGTCAGGAACCGGCCGGGGATGGTCGGGTCCGCATCGCAAGCACTGTGGGCAGGAAGTCCACGACGGGCGGAGTCCACGACAGACAGCAGCCGCGGAAGTCTCTTGGTAGCGAGGTCTCTTTCGCGAACACCCTGTCCCGGCAGAACCGGATTGCCGCAGAACTGGATTGCCATCGGACAGTAGCGTTGCAACACTGTTCTGTGTTATCCCGAGGCGAAGCGTCTGTCAACTGGTGATCCGGCGACACGACGGTTTCTCATTCCTTTCCTGGGCAGTTGCTTCCCGATGCAGTTCCTCGCAACATCCGCGTTTGGGCTCGAAGCGGTCGTCAGCCGCGAGCTCAAGCAATTGGGCTATCACGACCAGACCATCACAGACGGTCGCGTTCGGTTCGTCGCGGACGAGTCGGCCATTGCCCGTTGCAACCTCTGGCTGCGATCGGCTGATCGGCTGCTGATCGAAATCGGCCGGTTCCCTGCAGTCGACTTTGGACAACTGTTCGACCGGACGACCGCGATCCCCTGGGACGAATGGATTCCGCGCGATGCATCATTCCCGGTGCGTGGCCGCTCTGTCCGCTCGCAATTGCACAGCGTTCCCGACTGCCAGGCGATCGTCAAGAAGGCAATCGTCGAACGGCTGAAGAAACGGTATCGTTGCGAATGGTTTGACGAAACCGGACCGGAGTACGGGGTCGATGTCTCGCTGCTGCAGGACGAGGCCGTCCTGACGCTGGATACGACAGGGCCCGGATTACACAAGCGTGGCTACCGGACGCTTGCCACTGCTGCACCACTCAAAGAAACATTGGCCGCCGGCCTGATCCAGCTGAGTTACTGGAACCGCAATCGTCCGCTGATCGATCCTTGCTGCGGTTCGGGGACAATCCTCATCGAGGCTGCCTGGATCGCCCGCAATCGGGCTCCCGGTCTGATGCGGAGCTTTTCCGCAGAGAAGTGGTCCAACCGCCCCAGCCCAATTTGGGACGAAGCGCGAGCCGAAGCCAACGACCTTCTGCAACCTCCTGCCGACGAACCCATTATTGGCTACGACATTGACGCCCGAGTGTTAGGGCTGGCCCGCCAGCATGCCGAGCAGGCTGCCGTCGCGGGAGACATTCACTTTCAACAGCAGGAACTGAGCCAACTGTCGACCCGCCGAACGTACGGCTGCGTGATCGTCAATCCGCCGTACGGCGAACGAATGGGAGATGACCGAACAGCGGAAGAAATCGCCCTGACCATGCGTCAGACATTCGCATCGCTCGACACGTGGTCGCTGTACGTTCTCACCGCCGACAGCCTGTTCGAGAAACGTTTTGGCAGGCAAGCCACCCGCCGGCGCAAACTGTTCAACGGCCAGATTGCCTGCACGTATTACCAATTCGTCGGACCGAGGCCCCCTCGGCAGAGTGAAACTGCGGACGAAGGAAGAGGAGTTTCCGGGTGAAACAGCACGGTCCCTGGCAGATTATCGAACACAGCGAAGTGTACCGTGACCCGTGGCTGCGGGTCACCTGCGACAACGTCATTCGCCCTGATGGCGAACCGGGAACTCACAGTGTCGTGGAGATCAAACCGGGGGTCAGTGTTCTGGCCGTCGATGAGCGGCAGCACGTCTTTCTGACAGAGGAGTTTCATTACGCGGTCGGTCGGACAACAACCGAAACTGTCAGCGGCGGAATTGAACCGGGGGAACAGCCACAGGAGTCGGCCGCCCGTGAACTGCAGGAAGAAAGCGATTTAACAGCCCGCCGATGGGACCACGTCGCGACGGTCGACCCGCTGACAGCCAGTGTGACCTCGCCGACGCAACTTTT
>CALJUK010000937.1 GCA_937975745.1 uncultured Planctomycetaceae bacterium
CAGACAGGCCGCTAACGGGATTGGCTGATGAGCATCGCCGCCACTCCGAGCGCTATGCAATCCTCGACTCAGCGGACCATCCCGTTGCGTTGCCGTGAGGATCTGCGCTTTCACCGCATTCTGTACCGGGGAGAACCGTCCTGGGTCTGCAAGGATCCCGTGGCGTTAAAATACTATCGGCTGCAGGCCCCGCAGCGGTGGGTGCTGGACCATCTGGACGGAAACACCAATCTGGAAGAGCTTAAGGACGGGCTCACGCGCGAGTTCCCCACGCTGTTGTTGACATTGGCCGATGTGCAGCATCTGGTGACCGACCTGCATGAGAAGGGCCTGGTCTTCACCAACCGGACGGGGCAGGGGGCGTTTCTTCTGGCTCGCCACCGCAAGAACCGGTTTAGCGCACTGAAGCAGAAGTTCATGAACATCATGTACTTCAAGCTGCCCGGCTGGGACCCGGATCGGGTTCTCACGGCAATGACGCCATACGTGGCCTGGGTCTTTCGGCCGTGGGCAGTCGCGTTGTACGCGACGATTGTCGTCTTGTCCTGGGGGCTGCTGCTGATCGACTTTGAAGAGTTCCGCCGCCGCCTGCCCGAGTTTCAGACGTTTTTCAGCTGGTCCAACCTGTTCTATCTGTGGATCACGCTCGGTGCGGCCAAGGTGATCCACGAATTTGGACACGGTATCTCGTGCAAGTATTACGGCAGCGAATGCCACGACATGGGGATGCTGCTGTTGGTCTTCAGTCCGTGCCTGTACTGCGATGTATCGGACTCTTGGACGTTGAAGAACAAGTGGCAGCGGATCATCATCGGCGGCGCGGGGATGTATATCGAAGTGTTCCTGTCGGCGGTGGCCATCTTCACGTGGTACTTCACTCAGCCGGGGATGCTGCATCATCTGGCGCTCAACATATTCTTTGTGACGACGATTACCACGGTGATCTTCAATGCGAATCCGCTGTTGCGGTTTGACGGCTACTATATGCTGGCCGACCTGCTCGAAATTCCCAACATGCGGCAGAAGGCCGAGCGGATGCTGCGGGAGACTTTCGCCTGGTATTGTCTGGGGATCGAGACGCCGGCAGACCCCTTCATGCCGGAGGGAAACCGTCTCTGGTTTATCCTGTTTACCATTGCCTCCGCGATTTACCGCTGGTTCATTCTGCTTGCCATCACGCTATTCTTGTACACAGTGCTCAAGCCGTATGGACTGGAAACTATCGGCCTGATGCTGGGGCTGTATTCGGTCGTGATGATGTTTGTTATCGGTGTCCGGAACATCTACCAGATTATCGCTGCTCCGAGGATTGAGCCCATGAGCATTCCCAAGACAGTCACGACGTCGGTTATCGCCATCAGCCTGCTTGCGGGATTCCTGATGATCCCGATCCCATGGCATATTGTCTCGACGGCGTATATCGAGCCGCATCAGGTCCAGCACATTTACTCGGCTGTTCCAGGGACGGTGACCGAGATTCTGGTGCAGCCCGGCGACTTTGTCAGCAAAGGGATGCCCTTGATGCAACTGACAAATCGCGAGAAAGAGGACAGGTATCGCGAATTGATTTCCGAGCGAGACGTGCAGACTGTCAAAGCCAGCACGTACCATGCACTCGATGACGTGGCGCAGAAACAGCTGGCATTAGAGGCCTTGACGACGATTAACGAGCAAATTGCTGACTTCGAGCAGCAGCTGGAAAGCCTGACAATCATCGCCCCCTGCGACGGGCGGGTTGTCGCCGCTGAATCCATTGAGCCACTTCGGACCGAGGTGATGAAAGAACGGCTCGGGGCCTGGCATGGCCATCCACTGGAAGCGAGAAATCTGGGGGCTACATTGCCCGAGCGGACGCATGTCTTGAGCATAGCGCCCAACGAATCGTTTCAGGCGGTCCTGTTCGTCGATCAGGCCAATCGGAATGACGTGTGGGACGGGCAGGAGGTTGAAGTTCGGCTGGAACATATGTTGGACCAGTCGTACTTCGGAAACATCGAAAGTATCTCCGACCGCCACCTGGAGTTTGCACCGGCGGTCGTCTCGACAAAGATGGGCGGTGATCTGCCGACGGTGACCGATTCTGACGGTCGCGAACGGCTTTCCAGCCGTGTCTATCAGGCACTTGTTCTGCTGGATGATGACGTCGAACTACTCCGTAGCGGACTGCGCGGTCAGGCCCGAGTCTCGGTCCCGACACGCACAGTCGCGCAGTGGATCTGGCGGTACGTGACACGAACGTTCCACTTCCGGATGTGACGCTGCCCGCCCGCTACCGACGTCGGCCGTTGAATCGGCCGTTACAGGATGGTGTTGATGCCTTCGAAGACGTAGTCGATGGCTTGGACATCTTCCGTTGGCGTCTCCGCAGGTTGCGCGTGGGTACGAACGAGATCGAAGTTCGCCAGGTTTACGTTTCCGTTCGAGCGTTCGACCGTCATCTGGTTGCTGCGGCCTGTGAGTGAGTCGCCGGACAACAGGCTGCCGATACTGGCGACATCATAGCCACCAGTTCCGCCAGAGGCATTAATCGTTCTGAATCCCGAAGCGATCGT
>CALJUK010000938.1 GCA_937975745.1 uncultured Planctomycetaceae bacterium
CGAGTTCGTCGGTGGCTTGTATGTGTCCTCTTTATGTTGCGAAAGTTTGTTCTCATGGCCTGGCTGTTATTAGCCGTCCCCCTGACAGTAACCGCGGCGGAACCTGTCGATGTCTGGCCCGGGTTGGCTCCTGGGGAAACGACCCGGCTGATCGGCGAAGCGCAGCCATTGCGGAAAGAAGAAGTCCCGCCCGTCACGCGGGTTGTCAACATCACGCGGCCCACGTTTACGGTCCACATTCCCCAGAAGCCCAACGGGACGGCAGTTGTCATTCTTCCCGGCGGCGGTTACTCGAAGGTTGTTCCCGACAAGGAAGGAACCGAGGCGGCCGACTGGTTGAATCAGCAGGGTGTGACGGCCTTTGTCCTCAGCTATCGCACGACAGACGATCCGAAGACACCCGGCTGGATCAAGCCGTTGCAGGACACGCAGCGGTTGATCGCGTTGCTCCGTTCTCAGGCGGACCGCTGGAAGATTCGGCCCGACCGGATTGGAGTGGTGGCCTTTTCGGCCGGTGGTCAGGTTGGTGCCCGCCTGTTGTGTGACGGGGGTCGGCTGACCTACGAGAGAATCGATGCCATCGATGACGTTTCGCATCGTCCGGACTTTGCGATTCTGGTGTATCCGTGGCGAATTTATGACGAACAGGCGGACGGTCTGGTTGACGGGATGCAGGTTCCCGCCGACTCTCCTCCGACGTTTCTGGTGCACACGCACGACGATCGGAGTTCGTCCCTGGGGGCGGTCTTCTTTTACGTCGGTTTAAAGAAGCACGGAATACCGGCAGAACTGCACGTCTACGGTAACGGCGGGCATGGCTACGGTTTACGGCCTGTCGCCGGCTCGCAGATTTCTTCGTGGACGGACCACGCGGTCCATTGGTTGGGGGCGCAGGGAGTGTTGGCCAATTGACGTCCGCTTTGTAATTGGAAACGATAAATGGTTGTCCGGCATTGGCGTTTGGCTGGCGATGCCGATTGGTCAATATGCCCACCAGACTGCTGTCGCGACCTGCTTTCGGTGGTTGGTACAATCAAGGTCATTCCCGATGGCGTCTTGCCGTCTGGCCCTGCCAGAATTGACTCACACGAACGGAATACCACGCATGAGTCGCTTGCCGATTTCCGCGAGGAGCCTCTCGCGGCTGTTTGCGTTCGCAGTCCCGATGCTTGTTTGTGTCAGCCTGCTGACAGCGACAACGCGCGCGGCATCCGCCGAGCAACCGCTGGAATACAATCGGGACATTCGCCCGATTCTGGCGGAGAACTGTTTCGCCTGCCACGGTGCCGACAGTGCTGCCCGGAAAGCCGACCTGCGAATCGATAAACGGGATGCCGCGATCGAGTTCGGTGCGATCACGCCTGGCAAGCCCGAAGAAAGCGAACTGATCGCTCGGATCTTGTCTGACGATCCCGATGCCGTTATGCCTCCACCCGAGACCAAGAAGCATTTGACGGCCCAGCAGAAAGAGATGCTCCGCCGATGGATTGCCGCCGGTGCCGAATACCAACCCAACTGGTCGTTCATCCGCCCGCAGAAGTCTGAACTCCCCGCGGTTCAGAACGAGGACTGGGTCAAGAACGAGATTGACCGCTTCGTTCTGGCGAAGTTAGAGCAACACGGATTGACGCCGGCAGCAGAAGCGAACCCCGAAGCATTGTTCCGGCGTCTGCACCTGGATCTCACCGGGCTTCCCCCGCAGCCGGACGACATTCGCAAGTTTGCCAGCGACTACACACAGCGGGGAGATGCGGCCTTGTCCGAATGGATTGATCGGCTGATGCAGCTTCCCACGTGGGGCGAACATCGGGCCCGGTACTGGCTGGATGCGGCACGCTACGCCGATACACACGGATTGCATTTTGACAACTACCGCGAGATGTGGCCTTACCGGGACTGGGTCATTCGTGCGTTCAACGACAATCTGCCGTTCGATCAGTTTGACCGTCTGGCAGTTGGCCGGCGACTTGCTCCCCAAGCCTTCAGAAGATCAGTTGATTGCGACCGGTTTCCAGCGGTGCAATATCACGACCAATGAAGGGGGAACGATCGACGAAGAGAACCTGGCCAACTACGCCGTCGATCGCGTGCAGACCTTCGGCTGGGTCTACCTGGGGCTGACGACGAATTGCGCTCAATGCCACGATCACAAGTTCGATCCGATTACGACGCGGGATTACTATTCGTTGGCGGCGTTCTTTCGAAA
>CALJUK010000939.1 GCA_937975745.1 uncultured Planctomycetaceae bacterium
GTGCGCGGGTTGGCCGATCCGATTCAATGACACCGCCGGACTGCGATCCACTGTTGACGCACTGGAGAGCGAAGGGATACAGCGGGCATCCGAACGATTCTCACTCGGCGACGCCCGACTCCTGTTGTTTGACGTCAGTCAGCCAATTGGCCAACTCGAACTGCAACTTTTGCAGGACTATCCCGATGCGATCGCTGTCGCCCACAAGTCTGACCTTTCGATCGGATGCGACCTCGGCCAGATACCGGCCGCATTACGCGTCTCCTCGCGGACGGGTCAGGGTGTGCCCGAGTTACTTACGCGGATTGCAGAAACGGTGGTGCCGGAACTTCCACCCGACGATGCGACGTTTCCATTGAACAGCCGCCAGGCGAACTTGGTTGCGCGGGCCCGCCGGCACGCGGTCGAGTCTCGCTGGGAGCTCGTCCAGCAGGACCTGGCCGACCTTGCCCGAGGTGCGTGAGTCTCTCGATCGGTAGAAAGTCGCGAAGGAAATTTGAGCAGCAACCGACGAACAGGTATCATTGGGAGTTTCACTGGCGCCGCAGTGGCGGCAGCAGAATTTGCATCGGTCTCCCACAAGAGGTACGTCACCTATGAGTGCTCAGCAGCCTTCCGACCAGCCGGTCAGCCCCAAGCGCACGCGACGAGATTTCTTGCAAACAACAGGGACGGTGGCTGCAGTCGCCGCATTCGCGCCACACGTCGTCGCCAGCGACAAAGCGGGGACCAAACCGGCCATCGTCGGCGAGGGAGACCACCGCTACGAATGCGTCCACGGATGGGGCGAACTTCCCAAGCAAATCCGGTGGGGGGCCACGCACGGTGTCACGATTGACGAAGAAGGCCTGATTTACATCAAGCACCAGTCCTACGCCAAGGAACCGGTGATGGATGCCATCGTCGTCTTCGACCGGGACGGCAAGTACGTCCGCTCGTTCGGCAAGGAGTATCACGGCGGTGGACACGGCATCGATATCCGGAAGGAAGACGGGCAGGAATTCCTGTACCTGTCCGATGTGAAGAATCGCCGCGTCGCCAAGACCGATCTGAAGGGAGAGATTGTCTGGACCAAGGACTATCCGCGGGAGCCCGACGTCTACGAAAACGAGAACCAGTACCGGCCGACCAACATCGCCTTTGCCCCTGGCGGCGGCTTCTACATCGGGGACGGCTACGGGTCGAGCTACATTCATCAATACGACAAAGATGCCAAGTGGATCCGGACCTGGGGTGGTGTTGGCGAAGAGCCGGGCAAAATGAAGACGCCGCACGGGCTCTGGCTGGACGCTCGGCCGGGCCGAACTCCGTCACTGGTGGTGGCTGATCGCGCCAATGCTCGCCTGCAGTATTTCACGCTGGACGGCAACCACATCGGCTTTGTCGACACGGTCAGTTTCCCTGCGGATATCGATATCCAGGGGGACATCATGCTGGTACCCGACCTGCATGCCCGGGTCACCCTGTATGACCGGGACAACAACGTAATCACCCATCTTGGCTATTCCCCCGAATGGACCGAGAAGGCGCTCGCCAACAAGTTTGAGATGCGGTCGACCCCCAGCATGTGGGTTGACGGGCGATTTGTGCACCCGCACGACGCCTGCTTCGACCACGACGGGAACATTTTCGTGACCGAGTGGGTGGCCACCGGTCGTGTCAGCTTCCTCCGTCGCGTCTGAGACCCCTCAATGGTCTCAGTCTGGACGAAACGGGCCAGGATGGGTTCGGACACGAATATTTTGTGCCCGATCGTCGGCCGACGATGTCCGATTTCCAGGATTTGCCCTTTTCCGTGGGCGTTTTGTCCGGTTCGAACGACTTCGGACGATGTGAAATTACAAACTGGAAGGAAGATCCGACTGGCGCCCGCCAGACGCTTGACTCATCGGGGGAACGCGGCATAATCTAGGCACTTACATACCGAGGCACTTCGCCGGACATTTGGTCATCGTCGACTCACCGTTGGTTGATCAGGTAGAATCGAAGTGATTTCGGGTCCAGAGTGACCGACGCGGGTGTAGCTCAGTGGTAGAGCACCACGTTGCCAACGTGGCTGTCGAGGGTTCGACTCCCTTCACCCGCTCTTTTTTATTTGTCTCACGACAACCGGCGCGCGAGGTAATTTTTGGTGGCACACAGGATGCCCCTGCCGCGCCCGGTCGCTCCTGGGTTCCCCACCCGACCGGAGAGGCCCCAAAATGGCACTATCTGACGAAGCAACAACGACCGAAGCAACTGGCGCCGACGAAAAAAGCCGTCTCGACCTGACCGTCGAGATTACGGACGGTGGCCCCTGCCAAAAGCACATCAAGGTGCAAATCCCCCGGAGCGACATCGAATCGGCCTATGGGGAAGTCGTTGGCGAATTGGCCACGACGGCTACCGTACCCGGCTTTCGCGTCGGCCATGTTCCGACCAAGCTGATTCAGCGCCGCTTCAAGACTGAAGTGAACGACGAGCTGAAGAAGCGGCTTCTCATGGAAAGCATGGACCAGGTCGCGGCCGAGAACGATCTGGACCCCATCAACGAGCCGAGCATCAACGTCGAGGTGATCGAAATCCCCGACGAAGGTGATTTCACCTACGAATTTGACGTCGAAGTTCGTCCACAGTTCGATCTGCCGGAATACTCGACACTGACGATCAAGCGCCCCGTCCGAGAAGTGACGGAAGAAGAAGTCAACGAACAGGTTGAACGCTTCCTGTCGCAATTCGGAACCCGGGAAACTGTCGAAGGCGCTGCTGAACCGGCCGATTTTGTCACCGCTTCGGTCCTGTTTGAACGGGACGGAGAGCGAATCCACAAAATCGACACGATTACGCTCCGTATTCGCCCCGTTCTGCGGTTCAAAGATGCGGAATTGGCCGACTTTGACACGCTGATGACCGGCGTCAAGGCTGGCGAAACTCGTGAAGCAGACGTAGAAGTCTCATCCGAATCCGAAGTGATCGAAATGCGTGGCGTGAAGGTGAAAGCAACCTTTACCATCCAGGACGTCAGACGCCAGAGCCTGCCCGACATTGACCAGGCACTGCTCGAGCAGATCGGTGTCGAGTCGGAAGAGCAACTCCGCAAAGAAGTCCGCGACATGCTTGAGCGCCAAGTCAAGTATCATCAGCGGCAGACGACTCGGACGCAGGTCATCGAGAAGATTATTGAATCGGCCGACTGGGATCTTC
>CALJUK010000940.1 GCA_937975745.1 uncultured Planctomycetaceae bacterium
CACGAGCGTGACCAGGAACGGGGATTGTTTGACGACTTGGATTGACCATTGACCCAACGGCCCCTTTCAGGGGCCTTCCTCATACCACCGGCTCTGCCGGTGGTTCTGATTTCACAACTCGCGGAATCGCAGTACGCCATTCATCGTGTGCCTATTCCGCTCACCTCGAAGGGCGTTTTAGCCCATGATCCAGCGGCTAAAGAGACTGTCTGACGAGGGCAGGGCCGTCGTTCTGGCTGGAATCGAAACGAATGACGTCGACTGATCGCAGTTCCTCACTTAGGTATGAGGGTTTCGATGGGATCAGTGCTGTATTGAATGCGGGCCATCCCGTGACGACGGAGAAACCAGTCACATGTGTAGACGCCGGTTAGAAAACGTAGCGCCGGGCGGTCGAAAAACGGGGCGCTGTTGTTGTGTGGGGACCGAGGTGGTGGCGTGAGTTCGGTCCGGCGAGGTCTCTGTTGAGTTATTTCGTCTGGTTGCTGCTCTTGCTTGAGCGTTTTGTTCGTCGTGTCTTCGCATCTCTCAGGCGGTAGCTTTCTCCGCCAGCTTCGAGGATGTGGCAGCGGTGTGTCAGGCGGTCAAGCGTGGCTCCGGTGAGTCGTTCGCTGCCGAGTACTTCGGTCCAGTTTTCGAACGGCAGGTTTGTTGTGACGATAACGCTGTTGCGTTCATACGCTGTGCTGATGACATCGAACAGGAGTTCGGAGCCGACTTTGCTGGCGGGCACGTAGCCCAGTTCGTCGAGGATGAGCAGGTCGAGTTTTGCGAGTTGAGCCTTCAGTCTCAGCAGAACACGTTCTTCGCGAGCTTCGAGTAGTTGCGTGATCAGTTCCGTGACTCGGTAGAAGCGAACGCGTCGGCCTCGGCCACAGGCAGCAATTCCCAATGCGACAGCGACGTGGGTCTTCCCAGTGCCGCTGTTACCAACCAGCAGAATGTTCTCCCGCTTGTCGATATATTCGCCGAGCATCAGTTCTGTAATCAGCACTTTGTTGAGTGATGGCTGAGCCTTGAAGTCGAAGGTCTCCAGCGTTTTGTGCATGGGGAATTTTGCCGCCTTGAGCCGTCGTTCTGCCGCTCGGCGTTCACGGTCAATCAACTCCAGTTCGCAGAGCTGCAACAGAAACGCCAGATGGTCGACATTCTCCGAGGCACAGCGTGAGGCAACTTTTTCGCACTCACGTTGAATCGTTGGAAGCTTCAGTGCTTTGAGGTGATGCAGAAGCAGGACGGTGCTTTTGGTTTCGGTCTTCTTCATAGTTTTCCTCCGATCATCAGGGACTGGTAAACCGACACGTCCGTCTTTTGAATCCGGACCACCTTCAGGTGCGGTCTCCCGTCCAGACAAAACACCGCGACTGGTTCTTCCTGCTGGTGCTCAATGATCAACCGCAGGGCATCGGCGTTGTTCGCTCCGATTTCCAGAGCATGCTGCACCGCCTTCTTCAACTCTAAAAGCGGATGTTGCTCCAGCAGACGCAGGATGCGGATGAACTCGCGAGTTCCGTGGCCATCCTGTTCGGCCTCCAGACGCCTTCGCAAAATGCCGAAGCACACTGGCAGGTCCCATTCGTCGAAGGGTTTTGCAGGATCGAATCCACCTTGCTGTCGTTCTAACAGAGCCAGGTAATGCAGCGGCTCGTAATGAAACTGCTCCTTACTCCAGTCACGTTCGTGCTGGGCGATGAGATGATCTTCGAAGATGATTCGCACTTCATCGACAGTGCCAACCACCGTCACCGGCCGATGGGCATATTTCGTCGGCACCGAGTAGCTGTTCCGATCAAATCGAACCAGTGACAGTGAATCCGCGTGAGCCTGCACAACACGATGGGCTTCAAATGTCTGAGATGGCAACGGCAGGAAGATTCGTTGCTCCTCAGTGAGCAGCTCATTCTTCGGAAGTGGCTTGCCACGAAGTTGACGTGTCAGATCACGGTCACAGGCCGTTTCCAGTTGCTCGTTCAGTGTTCTGAGAGAATCCACCTGAGGAACCGGTACGAGGAAGTTGCGACGGGCGTAATCAAGTAAACGCTCGACATGTCCCTTCTCGTTCGGTCGACGCACCAGACAGAAGTGATCATCAAACAGAAAATGACTCTTGAGCCGCTGGAACTCGGCAGTCACCTGGCGTTCGCGATTTCCGGTAATCTTCCCGACAGCCACCTTCGTGTTGTCATAGCTGATTCGAACCGGAACTCCGCCGAAGAATTCGAAGGCTCGCTTGTGACCTTCCAAAAACGATTCCGAACATTCACGCGGAAACGCCTGCATGTAGATGGCGTCGGAGTACGGCAGCGTCATCACAAACAACGCGACCTTCACCGTCTCACCATTCAGTACGACATCGGCGAAACCGTAGTCCACCTGAGCCTGACCCGGTGAATGGCTCAGTGGCAGAAACACCTCGCGGTGACTCTCCTTCCACTCACGAACCGCTTCCTTCACGATTGTCACGCCACCCGTGTAGTCGTGCTCGTCACGCAGCCGCTCAAATATCCGTGTCGCCGTATGCCGCTGCTTCCGATGAACCGCTCGATCGTTCTCAAGAATCTCGTGAATGACCGGCAGAAACGGCTCCAGTTTCGATGGCCGAGGTTTCGTCAAACGATAACCCGGCGGCTCGCTGTGAGTCAGAATTTTTGTCAGCGTGTCCCAATGAATGCCGTACTCGACACACGCGGCCCGCTTGCTCAGTTCGCCGTTCAGAACGCGACGGCGAATCTCAATCCACTGATCCATGTCGGTGAACACCCCTGTCTCCTGCAGCAAGCCAGTCCAGACGATTTCGGTAATTCCGAAAGCCTGAAACGACTCCCACAGGTGATCATCTGGGCGCTCCGCTTTTCATCCGGCCGCCACTCCCCGTCCGGCGCTACGTTTTCTGACCGGCGTCTACAGGTTCGCCCTGCGAAGCGACCAGTCATGTGCCTCAGACGAAGGCAACGGCTGCTTCGGTTGTCCGCCGCCGCTGCAGGTGGCCATTCGCTCCCAAAACAGGTCCAGCGGCAGCGACTGCGCATGTTATCTGTTTCCGGTCTCTGAGGACCATTCCATGTGACGTTGAATGTGGGCGAAGTCTGTTATGCACCTGCTGATTGTCGATGACGACCACGAATTCCGGAGCGGCATCGCTCGACGGTTCGGCCGCTCGAAGCACAACGTGCGCGAAGCCGACAATGGTGCGGCTGCGCTCGAAGTGTTGAGGAATGAGACGTTTGAGGTCGCATTGCTCGACCTGGCGATGCCGCGGATGAATGAACTGACTCCGCACTGCGAAGTCGTGATGCTCACGGGCGAAGCGTCCATCGAGTCCGCCGTTTCCGCGATGAAGCAGGGCGCCTTCGACTACATCCGCAAAACATGCCCGTTCGGAGAACTCGAACTGGTTCTCGAACGAGCGTGGCGGCACCACCGGCTCGGACGCGAGAACGAGCAGCTTCGCGAAGTTATCGGTCGCACCGCTCCGCCGTCAGAGATTATCGGCACGTCGCTGGAGATTCAGCAGGTACTGCGGCTGGTCGAACGAGTGGCTCCGACCGACAGCCCGGTTCTGATCCTGGGCGAAAGCGGGACCGGCAAGGAGCTGGTCGCCAGAGCCGTGCATCAACGCAGTCAACGTGCCTCGAAGCCTATGGTCACCATCAACTGCGTGGCGCTGCAGGAATCGTTACTGGAAAGCGAACTGTTCGGCCACGAGAAGGGAGCCTTCACCGGTGCCGTCACCAGCAATTCCGGCCTGTTTGAAGTCGCTGACGGCGGCTCGCTCTTCATCGACGAACTCGGCGTACTCGCGCCGGCTCTGCAGGCGAAGTTGCTGCGAGTTCTGGAAGACGGTCACATGCGACGAGTCGGAGCCACTCGCGAACAGCGGGTCGATGTCCGCATCATCGCCGCGACAAATCGCAACCTGGCAGAAGTCGTGGCCGCTCGCCGCTTCCGCGAAGATCTGTTCTTTCGCATCAACGTGCAGAGCGTCGAGTTGCCGCCTCTTCGCCAGCGGCGCGACGACATTCCGCTGCTGGCGAATCACTTCGTCAGAAAGATCGGGCGTGACTGGAGCCTCGACGACACGGCTCTGGCGGCACTTGTTCATTACTCATGGCCGGGCAACGTCCGCGAGCTGAGCAACGTGATCGAGCGAGCCAGCATCCTGGCGGACGGGAACCGGATCGCGTTGTCCGAGTTTCCTCATCAGATTTCGCACCAGACGCCGGAAATACTGACCGGCGCAATCATCGAAGACACAGACAATCTGGAAGACCGCGAGCGTCTGCACGTGCAGCGCGTCCTCAACCGTGAAAACTGGAATCGCAACCGAACCGCGGAAGCCCTCGGCGTCCACCGCCGCAGCTTGTACCGACTAATCCAGAAACACGGCTTGCGGCCAGAAGTCGATCGAAGAGTTGAAGACTGAGGTATCTGACTGCGGGGGGGCGAAAGAGCGGCGTCGCGTCTACCAGTGGAATAATGATCGGTTACTTCTCTTCTGGAGCTGGAACTGGCAACATGGTAGGCTCATCCGGTGCAGTTAAGGCAGCATTGTCGGAAGGCTCGGGTACGGGCATCGTTGCTAGAGGAGACGCCAGTTCGCAACCGATGACGCGCTCAAGTGAAGCCAGTGTCTGAGCAAGGCTGGCTTCCAGACGCGCGACCTGCACGTGGAATATAAGCAGATCACTCCAGTTGTCCAGGAGCTGCTGGAAGTCGACTTTGTTGACCCGGTAGTCGGCGGTTGATACTCGCAGGGCCTGTTCGGTTTTGGGGATCATGCTGCCCTTGAAGAGGTCGAGCTGCTGCTGGATGGCGTCGATCTGTACCATCAGGCGGCGAATCTGGCGAAACGTGTCGTCGAGTGTGGATTCGTAAAGTCGCGCGTTTTCCAGTGACCTTTGCTCCCACTCGCGGACGCCGGCATCGAGTTTGTCTCTCCAGATCGGGAGGTTGATTCCCACAGTAAACGCGACGTTATCATTGCCATTGGCAACGCGCGACAACGAGTCGTTCGCCGTGACTGCCTGCCAGCCGAGTCCTGCGGTAACGTCCGGGTAATAGTTTAGCTCCGCCAGATCGCGAGCCCGCTGCGTCTTCTGAATGGCGAAGAAACGCTCCTGTAGCTCCGGCCGGCACTCGGCGGCCATCTGGTAGAGCTGCTCGATCTTTTCCGGGGCCGACGGGATTTCGACGTCGGATGTCGCCAGAAGGTTTGATTCGGGTGACACGTGCAGGACTCGCGCGAGGTCCGCCTGAGACTGTCGCAGTTGTCGATGCAGTGTGATCAACCGGTCGTCGATCCGGTTCAATTCGACTTGAGCCCGCAGAACATCCTGCTGACTGGTGGCTCCCGTCCGGTATCGGGCTTCGGCAATCTTTAGCAGATCGCCCAGCAGAGCGGCGTCTTCTTCCGTGATGGCAATTGCCCGCTGACTGAACTGCATTTCGTAGTAAGACAGTCGGACGTCTTCGGTGACTTTCAGCTCGGCCTGTGCGAGTCGCGTCAAAGCAATCTGCACGTCCTGTTCGGCAATCTGACCGCGAGCGTCCAGCTTGCCGAACCACGGAAACTTTTGAGACAGCGTCAATGTGTTGGGAGTACGTCCTGCCGCGGTCTGTACACTGTGGTCATCAAAAGGTTGAAACGTATCTACCAACATTGGGTCATCCAGCGACACCACCTGTGGGATGACCGCAGACGACGCGTTGATGGCTCGCTGAGCTGCCAGTATCTCAGGATTCTGACCCATCGCGATCTGCACGAAGTACCCGAGCGGGTGCTCGCCTTCGATCTCCGTGTTTGTCTGGATGAGGTCCGGAACGCGGTTGACCTCATGCGCTACGACGTGTTGAATGTTACGTTCAGTCGCTACGTATTGCGGATCGGACTGCGGCGAGCTCGCGCACCCAATCATTGAGGCGGCGACCACTATTGCGGTATATCCTGTGCGTTTCATTGTGCAACTCCATTGGCATCATGCGGAGTCGAGGCGAATCGTAGATACGCCCTTCGTCCAGCTTTCCCTGTAGTTATCGCTTTGAATCGGCTATTCCGGTCAGCCGGCTTGACTACTGCGAACCAACCCAGGCATTTCTTTCCGAACCATGTCTCCATGGCGCGTCACAGTTTAACTCCGAGCGAATCAGCCCGGACGAGACTGAGATCGGGCGATATCGCCCATTGTCTCAGGTATGATTTCGACTGCTCTCACAGTAGATTCGTTGGGGCGTCGAAAGAACCGTTGCTGAGTCGGTGTCACGCCTGTTTTCCGAACAGAGCGTCGTGGACACCAAATCGGATTTTGGTTTCTTTGGCGGCGCAGTAGAGCACCGGGACGACCAGCATTGTCATGATTTCGATGATCATGCCGCCGAAGCTGGGGATGGCCATCGGGACCATGATGTCCGAGCCTCGTCCAGTTGATGTCAATATGGGGATCAGGGCAAGGATGGTCGTGGCCGTTGTCATCAGGCAGGGCCGCACTCGACGCAGGCCACCTTCGATTGTGGCTTTCCGGGCGTCTGTAATTGTGTCGATCTGCTTCGTCCGGAAACTTTGATCGAGATAAGTCGTGATGACCACGCCGTCGTCGCTGGCGATGCCGAACAGCGCGAGGAAACCAACCCAGATCGCGACACTCAGGTTGATCGGATGCACCTGAAACAGTGTCCGCATCTCCGTGCCGAATACCGAGAAGTTCAGGAACCAGTCCTGACCATACAGCCAGATCATCAGAAAGCCGCCGGCCCAGGCCACGATGATTCCAAAGAAGACCAGCGAGGTCGTAATGACCTGCTTGAACTGGAAATAGAGGATGAGAAAGATCACGAAGAGCGCCAGCGGCAGAACGACCATCAGCGTCTTCTGTGAGCGAATTTGATTCTCATAATTCCCCGCAAACGTATAGCTCACTCCGGGCGGGACCACGAACTCACCACTGTCGATCTTTGCCTGCAGGAATCGCTGGCAGTCCTCGACCACATCAACTTCTGCCTGTCCGGATTGCATGTCGAACAGCACGTAGGCCAGTAGAAACGTGTCTTCGCTTTTGATGACCTGCGGACCACGCACGTAATTGAACTTTGCCAGTTGCGTCAGCGGAATCTGCGTTCCGTCAGGAGCGGGCACCAGAATGCGTTCGAGTTGTTCGGGCGAGTCGCGCAGCTCACGCAGGTAGCGAACGCGGACCGGGTAACGCTCACGGCCTGCTACAGTCGTTGTGATACGCCGACCGCCGGTGGCGACTGCGATCACGTCCTGCACCGTGCGGATCATGATGCCGTAACGCGCGATCGCCTCACGATCGATGTCGATCTCGATATACGGCTTACCGACGACGCGGTCAGCGATCACCGCCGAGGCTTCCACACTGGGAACCTGCTTGAGCAATTGCTCGATCTGTAGCGAGACGCGTTCGATCGTTTCGAGATCCGGCCCTTTGACTTTCACGCCCATCGGAGCGCGCATGCCACTCTGCAGCATGACGATGCGAGCGGCGATCGGTTGTAGTTTCGGAGCCGACGTTACTCCTGGCACTTCTGCCGCGGCGACGATTTCCTTCCAGATATCGTCAGGCGTGCGGATGTGATCTCGCCAGATGCGGTACGGACGCCCGTTCAAATCGGGAATCAGTTCACCACTTTCATCGCGGACAAAGTCGCCGACAACTTCGTTATAACGAAAGTAGTTAAGGTCTCCGTTACCGTCAACCAGATACTTCACTTCGTAATGGATAATGGTTTCAATCATCGAAATCGGGGCCGGGTCCAGTGAGCTGTCCACACGTCCGATCTTGCCGACGGCCAGTTCGATTTCGGGAATCGCCATCAGGGCTGTTGACGGCGGTTGAAAACGGGGGCGCTGGGGGAGTGTCGCGGCGGTTGAAAA
>CALJUK010000941.1 GCA_937975745.1 uncultured Planctomycetaceae bacterium
ACAACCCGGCGAATGACGTTCCACTGGCCATGAGAAAACTGCGTCGAGATGGATTCGGAGTGGGCATCAATACGTCTCTCTCGGTGAGGGGCACTTATCGCGACACTTTTGCGTCGATAACGGCCGGCATGGTGGAGTCCCCGCGTGTTAAAAGGGCCCTCTCAAAGTGCAACCGCCAGTCCATATCGTCCGAATGGTCGTGCTGCCGATGGCAACGGTGAAATCGTTCTGAAAAAAATGGTACTCTTGCAGGCCCGTCACCGCATTCCGTTATCACGTAAAAAGATTATGATATTCCGTCATCGGCATGTTGAGCGTGATGTGCGACTCCGCCGTCCAGGTGGCGTCTGCCCTTCGCCACTTCCCAGCGAGGGCTGTTCTCTTGAAACATGTGGCACTCCTCATCGAAACGTCGCGGACCTACGGGCGCGAACTCGTCAGCGGCATTCGTCGTTGCGTGTCGGAGAAACTGAACTGGTCGATCTCGATTGAACTGCGTGACCTGGAATCCCCCCCGCCCGCCTGGCTGAGCAATTGGCGTGGGGACGGTGTCCTGACTCGCACTGGAAGCAAACTGATGGCGCGTGCTGTCGCGAAACTCGGTTTGCCGACTGTCGAGTTGAGAGCGACAAAATGGGATACGGCATTCCCATTTGTCGGGATTAACAACAAAACCGTCGGCCAACTTGCCGCCCGGCATCTGATGGACCGAGGCCTAAAGAGTTTCGCCGTCTATGAACTCGATACGGAAACATTCTTTCTCGAACGCCGCAACAGTTTTCTTTCCTGTTTGGAAGAGCACGGTTTCCCGGCGGAACGGTATCTTCAGCGCGGACATCGTGAGAAACCGGCGAATTGGGAACGCCAGCAACGCCGGCTGGGGGAGTGGCTATCCACTCTTCCCAAACCGGTCGGGATCCTGGCTTGTACCGATCAACTGGGCTGTTGGTTGCTTGATGCCTGCCGCCATGCCGGTCTTCGTGTTCCAGATGACGTCGCCGTAATCGGTGTGGAGAACGATGAGACACTCTGTACGTTGAGCTCTCCTCCTCTGTCGAGCATCCGGCTTGGTGGTGAACGGGTTGGATATGCAGCAGCAGAGTTGCTTGACCACATGATGCGCCGGCCGCGCACACGACCTAGGGCGCTCCTGTTGGAACCGGCGGGACTGGTCGTTCGGCAATCTTCCGATGTTGTGGCCGTCGACGACCCTGCGATTGCTCGGGTGATCCGGATGATTCGCGATGGTGCTTGCGCGGGCATTTCGGTGGAGAGAATCCTTCGAGACATTCCGATCTCACGGAGCACGCTGGAACGACGCTTTCGCCAAGTCCTGGGCCGCACACCCAATGCCGAAATCGTCCGTGTCCGCTTGCGACGCGCGCGGCAACTTCTGCGTGATACCGATCTCCCGCTGGAGACCATCGCAGACCGTAGCGGATTGACACGGGCCGCCTATCTGTCCCACGTGTTCCGCAACGCATTCCACGAAACTCCGGGGCAGTATCGATCGCGTCATCGGATCTGACTGTTGAATGCTCGCAGCACAAGGCCGCTTTGTTGGAAGGGTCATCGCCTTGTCTCGACAATCCTTGTTGCCGGCTGGGCCGTTGATGGACGAACCCGCATTCCAAGTCGCGGCCGCTGCATTCCATTCACTTCGTTGACGGAATCGTTCCGTCGCCGTCAGCGAGACCTATGCGGCACAAAAGGCCGAGTCGATGTATTCGTCTGTGATTAGACCCATTCTTCCCGTCAGTTGACCGGCGTGGACTGAAGGATGATACTGGCGAAGACGCAGTCAGTCGTCCACCGGAACTTGTTCACAGCGGAGTCGAGACCGTGCCCTTGTCGCAATCCCATCTTTACCGAGGCTTCCTCCATGCAGTTGTAATTGTCATGGCTGTGGGATGGCTGCCAAGTCTCTCGAGTGGTGCCGCGTTCGCTGCAGAACGGCCACAAACTGATCATGTACCAAACATTGTGTTTATCCTTGTGGATGATAAGTATGAGTGACCGGTTGCGAGCGTGCGGAGTCGCCTCATGTATAGCTGTCATTCGGCGATGACTCGGTTTTGTGAATCACCGGCAATCACGGCGAATTCAGTTGAATTCAGGGCGGTTAACTACACTCAGCTACATTTGTGCGGACGTTGTCGGGTCCGTCTCGGCGATTTCCGTTTGAATCGAAACAGCCCGTCAGTCCCCCGTCTCCGACATGTACCATGGCGTGCCGACTACTTCACCCATCCTAGAACGTCAGGAAGGCTTTCGCAGAACAATTGCGAAGTCGGCATGTGTTCGCGCGAGTCACTTCAATTCGAAACCTGAAGCAAAGCGCAGGATAGGACACTCGGTCGCTCGATTCTCCCGCCGGTTGGTGATAATTTCGTCGCATGAAGTTTCAGCCCGTGATGACGCCCGGTGGTCATTTGATCGTCGAAGCGACTGACGCAACCAGCCTGTTCGACGAGCGGACGATTTCCGACTCGTTGCAGAACGAGATTCGGGCCGCCTTTGCACTCTCGTCTGCTGCGGGCCTCGTCTGTCTGGTCAC
>CALJUK010000942.1 GCA_937975745.1 uncultured Planctomycetaceae bacterium
ATGGCCGCGGCGCGTTGCCCAGCGGACGCCAGCGCGGTCGCCAGTGAGTACCTTATATCCGCGCGACGGGGCTCTAGTTCAACCGCCCGCTGGTACGACGCGATTGACTCCTGAACACGATCACTCCTCTGAAGAGAGCGGGCCAACTGGTAATGCGCCTCGGCCTCCTCCGGTGCGATCTCTACCGCCCGACGAAACTGCTCAGCCGCATCGCTCCAACGGCTGCCGTCGGCGTAATTGGCCCCCAGCAACATGCGCGGCGGCAACTCCTGCGGATGCAGACGAGCTTCTCCAGCGAGGCTCGCACGCCCGAATCGCTCCCCTGTGGAAGCAACAGATCGACAAGCATTTGATGCGCGCGTGCCAAATTCGCGTTCACGCCAATGGCGCGCTCGAGGAAAAACTGTGCCTTATCGAGTTGGTCAGCATCGCGAAAATCTGCCGCCATATCCGCAAGCAGCTCGGCATATTCCGGGTCGCCTCTCAGCACCGCGTCGAATCGCTGCACGTACTCCGCCGCATCCGCCAAAAATCCGCGCTCTCGCAACGTCCTCACCAGAGCCAGCAGATTGGGATGCCGCGGCGGACCAAGCCACGTCCCGGGGAACGGCAATGACGCCTCAAACCACTCGCTGTCGGATCGATTCAACGCCTCAAGATCGCGCAACAACTGCTCGACGTCGACAGCGCCGGCTCCGCCGAGCTCACGATTCTGCCGACGGCCTCGGTCCGACGCGAACGTTGTCAGCTGACTGTCTCGGCGGAAACGACTCAGGACGAACTGCTCGATCGCATTCTGGACGAAGTAAAGCGTCAGAAAACCGAGGAGAACGAGCGGGCCTGGTATGTCGAATGGATGATTGACGGCAGTGGTCCGCTGATGAGTTGGCTGGAGGACGAGTCCGCTGTCAGTGAATTTGCCGACCTGGTCGCGATCGAAATGACGGAACGCTTTCCGCTTCCTCGGCAGGATGTGTTCCTGCTGCAGATTCGCGAAGAGACGGCGCCGTTGAAGCAAATGGCCCCCAATCTTCTCCAGCGATTTCCCAGCGCGGCCAGCGAGCTGCCGGCACGCGAGGACCTGATTGACGCCGGTCAGGAGCTGATTGCCGCCGGGCTGTTGGATCACTCGACGCTCGAAACGTTGGTCGCGGGCCTGGACCTTCAGGAAGTGGCAGCGCAGGCGCGAGCCCTGGGGGCGACCTGGCTGGTGGACGAGGGGCATTCGGCGTCAGCGAAGAGATCGACGGGTCACGGGCCGTCGTGAGAGTTCACAGATCATTGTTTCGAACGACGGTTTCGGATCGAGAAACGTCCTTTTGCAGGCGGGAAGTCCGCCTATCGGAGAGGTCAGCCAGATGAGGATTCGGGGACTCTCTGTCGAGAAATTCGGCGGCTGGAACGGCCTGGAATTGAAGCTCCCAGGCGAGGGGCTGGTGCCGATTTTCGGGCCGAACGAGGCCGGCAAGACAACGTTGCTGCACTTCCTGCGTGGAATGCTGTTCGACAGTTGGAACAGCGATCTGCCGCAAGAGCGAGAACCGGCCGAAGGTGTCCTTTCGGTGCAGCAGGGAGATCGGTCTTATGCCATCCGGCGTGTTCAGCGGGGTGGCCGGGCCGGTGTGATGACCGTCACATCGAACCGCCCGGGAGAAGCGTTTTCCGCACAAACCGAGGAAGATTCGACCGAGACGTTGGAACAACTGCGACAAGGAATCGACGCATCCGTCTTCGAGAATGTCTATGCGGTCGGACTGCGCGAGATGCAGGAACTTTCGACGCTCGACGGCCACGCCGCGAGTGAGCTGATCTACGGAATGAGTCTCGGGCCTGATGGTCGCCGTCTACTGCGTGCGATTGACTCAAACCGCAATGCCCAGCGGGCTCTCTTCGATCAATCTCATTCACGCGGAAGTCTGGCCGATGCTGCCCGGCGGCACACGGCCGCGGCAGAGAAACTTCAGCGGCTGGAAAGCCTGCAGCACCGCCATCAGGAGCTGGAAGGGAAGCAAGCCTCGCTGGAGCAGCATGTTGCCGAGCTCAAGGACCGTCAGTCGGGGTTGCAGACGCAACTGCGGGGACATCTGCTGCTTGACCGACTGTGGCAGCCCTGGAATGAACTGCAGGAAGATCAGGACGAACTGGAGTCACTACCGCGCGTCACCGAGTTTCCTGAGGATGGACTGGAGCTTCTGGAAGAACTCAACGGCGAGCTACGGACAGCCGAGAACTGCCGCAATGCGCTTCGAAAAGAAATCGCCAGCACGAAAGACCAACTGGCGGCACTCGATCTCGATCCGGTTCTGCACAAGTTTGGTGGCGAGATTCGCTCGCTCATTCGCGAGCGCAATCGGATGGAAGAGTTCGATTCTCAACGGACAGAAGTTGCCAGTCGCCGTGATCAACTGCGTCAGACGTTTCATGTGCAATTGCAGGAGTTGGGGAGCCAGTGGACCGTCGCGCGGGTGCTGGACAGTGATGCCTCGGCCGAACGAAGCCACGATCTACACGCGGCCGCGCTGGCTTATCGGTCCGCATTGGGTCGCCGTTCTCGACGACGACAACGGTACCAGCGTCGCTCACGCGAGTACGGACAATGGGTCGCCGACTTGCAGGAGACATTTCGTGATCTTCCCAGCGGAAAACTCGACCGGGCGATCGAGCAGGAACAGCAAAAACTGTCCGGCTTAAGAGAGCTGGAGTCGCTTGCCGCGCGTGAGCGGGAGCTCACGCAGAAGTTGGTCGATCTTGATACCGAACAACGAAACCTGGAGGAGCAGCAGTTCATCCCTGCCTGGGAGAGCTGGGTCCTGGGGGGATTCGCTGGCGGTGGTTTGGCGTTGATCGTCGCTGGAATCTCCAAAGGCGTCAATGCTGCCGTGCTCATTGGAGTGATTTACACGCTGTTGGGAGCAACAAGTCTGGGGTTGGCGTTTGCCTTCAGCTATCAGCTCCGTTCGGCATTGCGCGAGCGGCGGGATCGTCTCGATGGCCAGATCGAAAAGGCCGAAGGAGAACTCCGGCACGTCCGGCAGGCACGCGAAGCGGTTCTGCGGACACTCGCGACGTCTGTGGCGGAGGGAGAACTCTCGGATCCACAATTGCTAGCCAGTTTGACCCGGAAGGCAATCCGCAGAACGGAGCGTCTCGAGCGAGCCGCAAAACAGCAGGAACGTATGAACCGCCTGCGCGAGTGGTTGAGCGAGCAACGGCAGATCCTGCAACATCACCAGCAGGAAGTGGCCTCCGCTCGGGTCGCCTGGTGCGATGCGCTGCGCGCCATTGGGATGGACGAGACATTGCAGGTCTCGGCGGCGCTGAAAGAGTGGGTGGCACTTTCCTCCGCTGCCGTCACAGCGGCAAAACTGCACGCAACGGAAGCAGAGTTTCGGCTGCTTTCGACATTCCTGGAGGGATATCACAACCGCATCGAACGCATTCTCCATCATGACGGCGAGACGGATTCTCAACCGATGCCCCTGTCACCGTTTGCTGTGGTCGACGGGTGGGCTCAGCAGTTGAAACATCACCGCCGTGAAAGTCGCCAGCGGACGAAACTCCGTCGGCAGTCGCGCGCCCAATCGCAGGAATTGGCCACCTACGACGAGCGGGTCCACGACTTGCAGCGGCAGCTCGCGACACTGCTGTCGCGGGGCGGTGCCGCCACTGTCGAGGAGTTCGAATCACGCTATCAGGCGTATTTGCGACGTGAAGAACTGCAACGAAAAATTCAGCAGACGCAGCAGGAAGTTCACCGCATTCAACAGACGGCACCGGACTTGGCCATCGTCGAAGAGGATTTGGTCAACTACGATCACGAACACAATTCGGGCATCCTCCAGATGCTCAATCTGGAAGCCGAAGATATCGAGCGGGATTTGGAGCAGGCGTACGAACAACTGGGAACCGTGAAGCAGGAACGCCAGCAACTGGCCGACAGCCGTCAGTCCGCGGCGTACCGTCTGGAACTCGAAGAAGCCCGCGAGGGACTTCGTCGGCAGTTCTTTCAGTGGGCCGCTCATCAGACGGCTAGCCGCATGCTCGAAGCGACATGTGCCTCTTTCGAACGGGAATGTCAACCGCGCACTCTGGCCGACGCATCCGAGTATCTACAGCAATTGACGTGCGGACGGTACAATCGCGTCTGGACACCACTGGGAGAACGGGGACTTCGGCTGGAAGACGGCCATCGACGGAACTGGCTGGTGGGGGATGTCAGCAACGGCACGCGCGAGCAACTTTTCCTGGCGATTCGACTGGCCATCATCGACGAGTTCGAACGGCAGGGCGTTTCTCTTCCGCTGGTGCTCGACGACGTGATCGTCAACTTCGACGAGCAGCGGACCGAAGCTGCATTGTCGGTCCTGACGGACTACGCGGAACGCCGTCAGCAGATTTTGTTCTTCACCTGTCACCGACATATTGTCGAACGACTGGCGCACCGCGGAATCGACGCGATCAACCTTCCTTCGCGGGCGTCGAGTCTTGTCGAACGTCAGGCTGGCTGATCGGCGATGGATGTTCTATCCGCTGGCTGAGTGTCGCAACAAATGCAGCCGCAACATGTCAATCGCCGTCTTGGCTGCGCGGGCCCGCATGATGGCCGGGTTTCCCGCCTGCACGAGTTCTTGGGCTGACGTTCCCCATTCTGTGGACAACGCGACGTAGACTGCCGGTGCCTGGTTCGTCGATTCGGACCGAGAACTGGTCACCGACAAGGCAAAGTCCGCCTGGAACAACTCTCGGCAACGTGTGGCCATGGCTTCGGCAGCCTCCTGGCTGACAGGTCCGACTCGCTGTAACCAATCGGCGTCTAACTCCAGAGAGCGACTGCAGGCCGCTTGCGTGGGGACAATCAGGCCCCCCAGATACGACCGTTCGAAGCCTTGAACCGACGTCAGCATGTGCGCCAGCAGCCCGCCTGTGCCGGATTCGGCAGTGGCAAGAGAGAGCTGGCGGCGTTGCAGGTTGCGGAGGACGACGTCTTCCAACTGCTCGTCTTCCTCACCAAAGACGAGTTGGCCCATCCGTTCGCCGACGATCTTGCGGGCAGTTGCAATCTGGCATTCGCACTCGGCTGGGGATTGGCCGCTGGCCGTAATTCGCAGCGTAATGGTGGCTTCGTGAACTGTAATCCCGACATCAGGGACACGACCGCGGGCCGTCAGGTCACCCAGTAACTCTTCGGCATTGGATTCCCCTACGCCGAAACAGTTGATTCGCGCCGAACGGATGACCGACCCGGAGGTGGGAAGCCGTGGGAGGACCTGCTCGAAGAACATCGGTCGCATCTCGCTGGGGACGCCGGGCAATGCCGCGAAGCGCGCCGGTGGGCGATTGTCGCCGCGGGGCAACTCCAACCAGATTCCCGGTGCCGTCCCACAACTGTTGGGGAGTGGTTCGGCCGACTCGGGTAGTTGAGCCTGCACCTGGTTGCGGCTGGGCATTTCTCGGCCACGACGAACAAACATCTGGCGGATGGCTTCGAGTGAGGCCGCATCGACGCGCAATGGCTCGCCAGCGATCTCGGCCAATGCCTCGCGGGTGATATCATCCAATGTGGGGCCCAGCCCACCTGTGATGATGACCACGTCGGTACGTTGACCGG
>CALJUK010000943.1 GCA_937975745.1 uncultured Planctomycetaceae bacterium
AGCTGTGCCATTCTTGTCGGCACGGGGCGTCTGCCCCTGGACGCTCGCCGAGCTCAGGAAAACGAGCAGGCAGCCGACGGTCAACCAGACGCGGGGTGACTGGCGGCCACGCGTCCGCATGCGATTCGGTTCTTGCTGCAGATGCTCAGCGTTCCTTCGCTGCATCGAATCCTCCTTCAAACTGTCCGGTATCTCGTGTCGCGGGACAAATCGGACCACGACTTGCACAAAAGATAGCAGACTTGAGGTTCTCTTGCATGTCGACTTGCCAAGTCGGCTGTTCAAAGGCCGCCGCGGGCCCGACCGGTCGTGACTGCCTCGTTCGGGTGGTTCGCGGGTACCTGCCCGGTGGGCATTGAGATTTGCAAACTTCCGGCGACGTTGCCGCACGCATCGCCGATTCGGGTAACGCGTTTGCTGATTCCAGACTCAGTCCGGTGGACGAATCAAGGCCGAGGCCAGGTTTCGCACGAATTTCACAATCTATGCACATTACCCTCAAACGGCCGCGGTAATCTGCCGCCATCAGTCATCCAAGTCCTTTCGCTCTCGTGCGAAGTGACTCTTCGACGGGTTCCGTCAGATTGAGCTCACGTTGCCGATGGGGGCGTAGACGACAGCAGCGAAGTGAATCTGCTGTTTTTATCAGAGGAAAAGGGCTGACAGACGAACGACATTGGAGTGCATGTTGCATTCCAGAGGGTCGGAGAAACGAAGCCGGCCGAGGTCTTACTCAAGGGGGATTTTGTTATGAAGAAGGCAGTGACGGGGGCGCAACGTCGCCGTGGGTTTACGCTGATCGAACTACTGGTGGTCATTGCGATCATCGCCATCCTGGTGGCGATGCTGATTCCGGCTGTCTCGGCCGCCCGGTCGGCCGCTCGGAACGCTCAGTGCAAGAGTAACTTGCGTCAATTCGGTATCTCGGCTCATGCGTTCGCGACCAGTGATCCGCAAAGCCGCTTCTGCTCTGGTGCTTACGATTTCCGCCGTGACGGATGCGTCGACACCTGGGGGTGGGTGGCCGACATGGTCAATCAGGGGGCGGGTACCCCGATGAGTATGCTTTGTCCGGGCTCGACCCTGGTTGGCAGCGAGAAGTGGAACGACCTGCTGGGGGCTGACACGACGGACGCCAAGGACGGCGCCTCCGCAAGCAAGCTGAACTCCGGCGCTTGTGCCGCAGGTGGTGGTTTCGGTGGTACGACAGTTCTGACGACAGATCGCGCTGCCTACGTCGCGGCGAACTTCCTCGACAAGGGGTATGGTACAAACTACGCCAGTAGCTGGTATCTGGTTCGCTCCGCCCCCCGGACTGTTCTTACTGGTGGTGTGCAGGTTACGACCGGTTCCCTGAAGGGGCAGAGCGGCACGAAGGGTGCTCTGACTCAGAAAATTCTCGACAACAGCAAGATTTCGTCGAATCTGATTCCGTTCCACGGTTGCGGGGCTCCGGGTGACATCGACGAAGCAATTCTCGTTGCCGACGTCGGTCAGTATGGTACAACGGGCGACCAGTTGGCCGAGTCGTTCAACGACGGTCCCACGACCTACAACACGACAGGTGACAACCTGGATTTAGCCGCTGCTGGAACCAACGTCGCGGCCGCAGAAGCAGCCTATGACGCCGGTACAAGCCCCGTTGACGGAGCCGCCTTCCTGCAGGATACCCGCGACTGGTTTGCCTGGCACGGGTCGACTCGGAAGGGGACGCTGAACCTGCTGATGGCGGATGGCAGTGTCAAGCAGTTTTCGGACAGCAATGGTGACGGCTACTTGAATCCAGGGTTCCCGATCGCAGCCAGCAATGCGTTCGGAAATGGCTACACTGACGCGACTGTGGAACTGCCACGGCAGGAAGTCTACAGCGGTCCGTGGATCAATAGCCTCAAGAAGGGCATTTTCGAATAAGCGGACTCCGGTTGCGACCGGCTCCGTCGAAATTGTCTCATTGCTGACGAACAGACGGCCGGTCGGGGTGCAAGCTCCGGCCGGCTTTTTCGACGTGATGGGGTTGGACGTGCCGCGAAA
The DNA here is from genome assembly GCA_937975745.1 of uncultured Planctomycetaceae bacterium. Lineage (GTDB taxonomy): Bacteria > Planctomycetota > Planctomycetia > Planctomycetales > Planctomycetaceae > CALJUK01. Next base: position 2,032 of record CALJUK010000943.1, read on the forward strand.
AGTGCTCTTACGTCGATCTTTGCCGTAGCGTGATCAAAACTTCATCGTTGATCAGTAAAGTCCAACGGCAGTCGCCTGAGTCCAGGTGGTTCAGGTGACGTGTTGGCCTCAATCAGAAGGTGCTGATCGAATGCGAGGAAATCACATGCTGGAGGACAGGATGAAAGACCTGAACTCCTCGAGTCGCGAGCCGGACGTCGAACGGGGATTCGAACTGATCGAGGACGACGACTTCGAAGTGACGGTGGTCCGGTTCCACGATTCCGTCGATGCGCTCAATGTCACCGACGTCATTCAGCAGTTGGAAGACCTGTTGCTTGCCGATCAACCACATCGAGTCGGGCTGGATCT
>CALJUK010000944.1 GCA_937975745.1 uncultured Planctomycetaceae bacterium
CGCCGCTTGCTCTGCGATGACCGCCGGCTTCTTCTTGTCCGGACGGAACAGACTCGCCCGTACGAAGAACGCATGCAGGCCGTAGTAATCTGATTGGTGGTAGTCGTCGATCAGGGGATGATTGTGACATTGCGCGCACTGCAGATCGACGCCGAAGAAGATCCGCCCGATATCGCGTGTCAACAGGTGCGATTCGACCTCTCGTTCCAAATAGAATGCCGCCGCCGCCCGGTTCTTCTCTTCGGTCCCGTCCGCCGCGAGGATTTCGGCCGCCAATTGAAGATACGACTTCCCGTCGGCAAACGAGTTGGCAAGGTAGTCTCGAAATTCGTCCGATTTCACATGCGTGCCACCGCGGCCTTTCATCAGCATCAGCGCGAAGACCTCTGCCAGATGTCGATTGTGTTCCGGTCCAGCCATCAACTGATCGACGACGTTTTGGCGTTTGTCCGCCGACTTGTCCGCCAGAAAGCTGCGAACCTCGTCGATTGTCGGAATGCGACCGATCAGGTCCAGGCTGACCCGCCGCAGAAATGTTGCGTCATCACACTGGGCCGCGGTTGGGCCGATCTCGTTCGCTAAGATCAACGCATCGATCTGATCGTGCAGCGAAACGGGTTCAGCAGACATCGCCAGCCGACCGAAACATCCGGCGACCAGTCCGATCGAAAGAAGTACACGACGGAAAGTGTGTCTGCGGTGGGTCATATGGCACATGCAATCACGCGGTGTCATGCGGGATCAGCAACGTGTGGCACGTGCTGACGATCTTGGCGGGGCAACTCATCCACAATGAGGGATGGCATCAACATCTGTTGATGCCTTTAGCGTAAGATCTCGAACCACAATCGTCAATAAGAGTTTGTCCAGCAGCATGTTGCGTGCGGCCGACTGTCTCCGAATGGCGGGATTTCGACCATTACGACTTCTGCGCTGGCTGCTTGGCATCCAACAGGAACACTTGAAGGTGTCCGTTCGCACAGGCAACGGCGAGGTGCAAACCGTCCGCCGCCAGGTCCAGATCGCGCCCGTTGCTTGATAGTTTGACCTGGTGGCCTGACTCAACCGAGGGAGGACTCCAGAAAACCAATGTCCCGCCACTTCCTCCGTGGGCAGCGATGATTGTTCCGTCGGGATGATGGACCGCCCGCCACGCGACACCCTGTAACTTCGGTTTAGAATGATATTCGGCCGTCTGCTTCCCTTGGTTCCAGTCGAATTCGACGACGGTCGGCTCTCCAACACCCGCGAATGCGTTCGTCACTTTCGTGATTCCTGCGCCGAACAGCTTCGTCCCGTCCCGGTGAAACTCCAGACTTCGGAAGCCACCAATGTCCGCCCGAAATGTCGTGTCGTATTTGCTGAACGATTCGGCTGTCCAAGCACGCGTTGGCTTTCCGCTCGCCAGATCCCAGTGAATGACTTTTCCCATCAAGTCGCCCGTCGCCAGTGACTTGCCATCGGGGTGGAAGGCCACGTTGTAGATGTAGCGTTCGTGACGTGTTCCTCCCTCTTGCCCGGCAGGGTCTCCCTTGAACTCCGCCTTGAGTGACCCGTCAGCGATACTCCACAATCGAACCACCAAGTCGTTGCCGACGGTGGCCACAACAGCGCCGTCGGGCGATACGGCCATCGCCCGAATCCACCCAATGTGGGCATCGATGGTGCGCGATGGTTTGGGTTCTTCCGCAACGGCTGGCCACCAGATCAGCCGACCGTCATAGCCGCCGGTCAACAGGGTCTTCCCGTCCTCAACCAGCGCAATCGCCCTGACCCAAGCCTGGGTGGGGTACTCGATCTTCGTTTCCGAGCCGACTTCCCAACGCCAGACGCTGAAGTCCTC
>CALJUK010000945.1 GCA_937975745.1 uncultured Planctomycetaceae bacterium
ACCGGCGGAACGATGGGTGTCGGACCGATGCGACGTTCGGTGTGGATTGGCTGGGGACCTTCGACGAGGCTCCAGCCGAAGTTGTCACCGGGACGAACGCGGTACACCATCTCCCACAACTGCCAGCCGACATCGCCGACCCACAAGTCGCCCGTCTGGCGGTCAAAACTCATCTTCCAGGGATTCCGCAGACCGTACGCCCAGATTTCCCCTCGCGCACTTGAGTGATCGACGAATGGATTATCGGCAGGAATGGAGTAGTTGCGATTTCCATCCGACTGGTCCACGTTGATCCGCAGCACAGCCGACAGCAGGTTGGTAACGTCCTGCCCCACGCCGTCTGGATCGGGCGGAAACGGCGGAGCGGCATCGCCAGTGGTGATATACAGCATCCCGTCAGGGCCAAACTTCAGACAGCCACCGTTATGCCCCCCCTCCTTCCAAGTGATGATCTCCCGCTCGCTCTCGAGGACCGCACGTGGTGGTTCCTCGGCTGTCACATTGAGCCGCACCACGCGCGAACCGTGGGGATGAGGACCACGAGTCTGGTCGGTGTACTGGACCACGTAGCACAGATAGCACTGGCGGTTTTTGGAGAATTGCGGGTGAAACGTCAGGCCGTATGTCGAGGAAAGTCGAACGCGTTCTGCGGTTGGCAGACTTTCGTTGAGTTGCGCGACCAGATCGGCCGGATCGACGAAGACATCCGCTTCTGCCACGGTTGGATCGGCTGCGATCGAGAAGACTTTGCCACTGCGTTCCGCCACGAACAGGCGATCGGTTCCCGGCGCAGCCGTCAGAACGGTTGGCTGCGCAAAGCTGAGATTCTTGAAGACCGGCTCGGCTTGATAGGGGAGGGGAGGCTCCGGACGGCCTTCCACATGCGACGTTGTCCAGGGAACGCGTTTGAAGGCCGGCTGGTGTGTCGGGTGCTGTTCGGCTGCGGTTGCAGTCGACGCCCACAACGACGCGCCTACGAGACTGATCCACAAGTTTGAGAAGGTCGTGTGTCGCATGGTCCGCTCGCGTTACATCGGACTGGTCGAGAATTTCGTTCGGACGACTCGGTCGCTACGGGAGCAACTTGATGCAGGAGGGTTTGGGAATCGAAATCGGGTCGCCAGCAGCCTTCAGACGCCCGGTTTGACCGTCAATGCGAAAGACGGCCACATTGTCTCCCGGCATATTGGCACATAGCAGCAGGCGTCCATCAGCCGTGATCGCAAGATTCTGCGGTCCTTTCCCCAGGCTGGGCACAATGTCGACGACCGTCAGCGAGCCGTCGTCAGCCACCGAGTAGATTGCGATGCTGTCGTGCCCGCGATTCGTCCCATACAAGAAGCGTCCATCCGGCGTGGCTTTGACGTCGGCACAATAGCTGACCCCGTCGAAGTCAGCCGGCAGCGAGCTGGTCGTTTCCCGTTCGATCAGGGAACCATTTTGCGCGTCGTAGTCGAAATGCGTCACCGAATTGGTGAGCTCGTTGATGGCGTACAGAAACCGGCCCGAGGGATGGAACGTCAAATGCCGCGGACCGGCACCGGGAGGAGTCCTCACCCAAGGCTGACGATTCGGCGTCAACCGAGCGGTCTTGGAGTCCAGTTGGTAAGCGAAAACCCGGTCGGCTCCCAGATCGGCCGCAAA
>CALJUK010000946.1 GCA_937975745.1 uncultured Planctomycetaceae bacterium
ACGGCCCACCGCAACATAAAGTCACCGCGGAGCGCTTCCTCTTCCAGGATTTCCGGTGTTAAGGGTTCCCACTCTGGCAGGTCATCGTCGAGGTCGGCTGCGATGCCTTCATCGGCTTTGTCGACGGGCGCCTCATCCGGCGGGGGGTCATCACCGCCGACTGGACCAGACCCCGAATGGCTTTCTCCCGAAACGTTACCTCGCGGACTATCACGCGGACTATCAGCCGTCGACTCGGCCGGATGATCACCGAAGGGATCTTCGGGGCGTGGTTGTTCTTCCGAAAGAGTTGTCACTGAGAAACCGTCTGCTGAGTTGGAAGACCAGAGAGAACTAAGAACGCCACTCGCGATTGCGTGAATGTGGAATCGGGTGTCCGTCCCCATGTCGATCTTACGCTCGACAGCCAGCGTCTGCTGGATCCATCTTACCGAAGTCGTTGCAGAAGCTCTGTATTCTTCGTCTTTGTGTTGGAAGTTTCGGCCAACGAATTGCCATCAACTCACTTGGGGAACTGGTCCTGCAATGTCCGCTGACCGGAGGGCAACGGAAAGAGTCACTTACCGAACGGGCTGTTCCCGCCGTATAGGGGTCAATTCCCACCGATTCGGTCGAAGCCTGTCCAGGGGACCAGAACTTCCGGAATCGACACCGAACCGTCTGCCTGCTGATGAACTTCAAGCAGCGCAATTAGTGCCCGGGCGATCGAGACGGCTGTCCCATTGAGTGTGTGGACGAACTGCGTTCCCTTTTGGCCGGGGATTTTGCAACGAATTCCCAGTCGCCGCGACTGGTAGTCGGTGCAGTTGCTGGCGGAAGTGACTTCGCCGTAGTCGCCTCGACCGGGCATCCAGGCTTCCAGATCGAATTTTCGGTAGGCCGGCCCACCGAGGTCCCCCGTGCAGGTGTCGATCACCCGGTACGGAATTTTCAACGCCTGGAAGATCTCTTCTTCGATCGCCAGCACTTCGGCGTGAAATTCTTCGCTGGCTTCGAGTGTGGGAACCGTAAAACCGAACATCTCGACCTTCGTGAACTGATGCACGCGGTAGATACCGCGAGTCGCCCGGCCGTGGGCACCCGCCTCGGTTCGGAAACAATGCGACAGGCCCGCCATCCGGATTGGCAGGTCGGCCACGTCGAGGATCTGGTCCCGCAGGCTTCCGCCGAGCGTGATTTCCGCCGTCGCCACCAAGCTGAGGTCGGTATTCTCGATTGAATAAATTTGGGCTTCCGGGCCGCGGGGATTAAAACCGATGCCTTCCAGGACGTCGTCCTTGGCCAGGTCGGGTGTCGTGTAGAGCGTGAAACCCTTCTGCCGGAGCGTCTTGAGTGCGTATTGCACCAGGGCCATCTCCAACATGACGGCATCGTTCTTGAGGTAGTAGAATCCGTGGCCAGCGACACGGGAGCCGGCTTCGAAGTCGATCAGATCGTGCTTTTCGGCCAGTTCGACATGGTCCAACGGTTTGAAGTCGAACTCTGGCTTTTGGCCTACTTCGCGGAGGACCGCCGACCCGGATTCGTCCGCCGCCACCGGTGCCGCCGGATGTGTCAGATTCGGGATCCGGGACTGTTCGATCCGGAGATCGGCTTCTACTTCCTTCAACTCGGCTTCGAGGATTCCAACCTGTTCACGGAGTTGCTTGCCACGCTCGATCAGCGCAGGCCGGCCGTCGCTACTGGCTTTGGGAATCTGGGCTGAGGTTTCCTTCTGCTCTCTGCGGATGTCATCCGTTTGAACAATCAATTCGCTGCGGCGATTTCGGAGGCTTAGAAGCCGCGGCAGATCGATTGTGACACCGCGGTTGCGAGCATTTTCGGCCACAAGATCCGTGTTGTCGCAGATAAACTGCAGATCGAGCATCAGAGTCGGTCCCGTTAGTTGTCTTGGCCTTCCCGCCGATACTTCCCACCGAAGTCGAACAGTCGACGGTGCTATTGCGCGCCGTGACCTGTGGTCACCGTGGCCAGATCTGACCACAGATGGGCGCTGGCCAGAATGCCGCGCTGGAAGTCCTTCAGGCTGAATCGTTCGTTTGGGCTGTGGAGATTGTCCGTGTTTTGACCCCACCCGAGAAGAAGTGTATCGATTCCCAAAATTTCCCGAAAGGTTGCCACCACCGGGATCGATCCTCCCTCGCGGATGAAGACCGGCGGACGGCCGAAAGCCTGGGCGATCGCCGACCGGGCCGCTGTCATCCAGGGACTGTCCCGCTCAAAAACAAGCGCCTCACAACCGTGATACGTCTTGAACTCCATCTGCAAGCCGGGCGGGAGGTTTTCTTCGAAGTAGCTGCGAAGGTTGTCCGTCAGTTGGGCGGCGTTCTGGTCGGGGACCAGCCGACAACTGATTTTGACTGAAGCCCGCGCGGGAACGATCGTCTTGGGGCCGACACCCTGATAGCCGGACGTCATTCCATTCACATCGCAGGTCGGACGGGCCGAGCGGCGCTCCAGTGTGGTAAAGCCGTTCTCTCCAGCAGTCGCCGAAATACCGAGGCTCTTCACATACTGTGCCTCATCAAAAGGAAGATCGGCCAGCATCTGCCGTTCGTCCACAGTCAATGGCCGAACATCGTCATAAAATCCGGGGATCTGTACTCGACCGTTGGCATCGTGCAGGCCGGCAATCATCTTTGCCAGGGCGTTGGCCGGATTCGTCACCGAGCCGCCGAAGACTCCGCTGTGCAAATCCTGAGAGGGGCCCCGCAGGATGACTTCGCATGCCAATATGCCACGCAGTCCATACGTAATGGCAGGCAGGTCAGGACCGTATTGGCTGGTATCGCTGATGACGGCGACGTCGGCCCGCATGCGTTCGGCATGCTGTTTCAAAACGAGTTCGAGGTTGTCGCTGCCGACTTCCTCCTCTCCTTCGATGACAAACTTGACGTTCACCGGTAGCTGCCGGACGCTCTTCAGCCAGGCTTCAACCGACTTGACGTGTGTGAGCATCTGCCCTTTGTCGTCCGTGGCACCGCGGGCATAGATGTGTTCGCCACGAACCGTCGGTTCGAACGGAGGCGAAACCCATTCTTCCAGCGGATCGGGGGGCTGCACGTCGTAGTGCCCGTAAACGAGCACGGTCGGAGCCCCTTCCGCCTGCAACCACTCGCCGTAGACGACCGGGTGACCGGCCGTCTCGATGATTTCCGTCGCCAGTCCCGCATCGGTCAGTTGCTGCCGAACCCATTGCGCGGCGTGGCGGGTGTCGGCATCAAATGCCGGGTCGGCGCTCACGCTGGGAATCTTCAGGAAGTCCGATAGCTCGCCGACAAATCGCTGCTCGCCATCCGCCAGGTACTTCAGGACTTCATCTCGCATGGTTTCTGGTCCGGGAAAGACATTCAAGGGAAGGACCGCCAGACTGCGACAAGACCGCCGCCGACAGGGACGTCATGCGGCTTCAATCGTGCCAACAGGATAGGCGCGGAATGTGAACGACGCATGCCTCTGAAAGAACATGCAGTCTCTCATCGGACAGGGTACAGAACCGGGAAGCACGCGTCACGGGTGAGAACGCGAGAAATTGCCTTCTCGGCGGCGAACCAACCGTCACATGATTTCGCTATCATCAAGCGAAATGGCCTCGTCCGGTTCGGCGGGCAGGACGCCGTCGTCATCGTGAGCCGGGATCGGTTCCTCGACGCCGAAATCGCCGTTCCCATCGTCCGACACGACGACAGGAACATCGCTGCTGACCTGGGCCGGATCGATCTGGGGCGGCCCCTGGCTGCGGGCGCTTTGGGAGCCGGAGGACACACCGGCACCGGCCATGGCTCCCACCACTCCGCGGCGGGGTGCAGCCGCGACTTCCTCGACGTGGTAGCAGACATCGCCAATCGCCAGTTCGTCGCCGACGCGAACACGTGCCTCGCGATCAATTCGCTGGCGATTCACCCGGACCCCGTTCATGCTTCCCAGATCGCGGACAACCAGTCGATTGTTCACCTG
>CALJUK010000947.1 GCA_937975745.1 uncultured Planctomycetaceae bacterium
GGCCTTACTCCGTATGGCCGGTTTGACCGGCAGCGGTATCTCGGCTGAGGCATTGCGAACTCTGGGGGACAGTATGTCCGAACAGGGTTACCCGAAAGACGCGGCCGCCGCGTATCGACTCTTGATCGATCGGCATATCGCCGACCGTCCCATCCATCATACTGAAGCCGTCGGAACGTGGTGGGCCGGACCCTCCCCGGACGCAGAGAGCAAACGTCTTGTCGTCTCGGGACCGCAGGATCGCTGGCCCGATGCGAAGCCAACCGTCGCGTCCGAACCGATTCGTGACGACGGCCGAGAAATGGTTTCATTGCGGATTGAGTCGGTCTTTGGAGGCCAGCTCGACGGTTTGTCCGTCGAGATTGACCGTCAGGGGCAGACACTGCGGTTCTACGCGGAAGAATTTGACGGACATTGGCAAATGGCCTTGCCAGCGACCCCCTCGGTCTTTCGTTTTATGTATCCGATGCACCGAGCCTGGACGATCGGCCATCTACTGGTCCTGCAGATCGGGACCGAACTGCATGCCATCACACCTTTCAACGAACTGGGCGAACCGCTGCCCAAGGTTCTGTGGTCGAAGGAAATGCTCGACGCGGCCGCTCCGCGGCTGAACCGACTGGGAATTCGCCGCATCGACAGTCGCATCGGTTTTGATCGCGAGAATCTGCAACTGCTCGATCCACTCGGTCGACCGATCGGTCAAGTCGGCGCCGTGCGGGCCGGCTACATCTGCTATCGATCGGGAAGCCGCATTGTGGCCATCTCGACCGCGGACGGGGGCGTCTTGTGGCGGAGACACTCGGTCCCGGATGATGCCTTGCTCGACGGCGACGAACGCCATGTCTTCGTGCACCTTCCTAAGTCAAACCAGCTGGAAGTGATGAGCAGCTGGGACGGTCATCTCGTCGGACGTCACCCGTTCCCGGGGCGACCGCGCGATGTGGTCTGCACCGTCGATGGCTGTGTGATCCTCGGCCAGTCCGTGCGGCCTGACGGCCTGGACCAGTCGGGGGCTACCAAGGAAGCCGATGTTACGGACGAATCGCCCGTCGATGGTCGGCAACCGGGACGTTTGGGTGGACTCCGAGACTCCGTTTCCGGATTGACATGCTACCGCATGGCAGATGGCGAGCGTCTCTGGCAGCGAGATTTGCCGACCGCTGCAGTTCCCTGCGAGTTCGACAATCGAGCGGTCGGCTTGCTGCATGGTGATGGCCGGCTGGAACTGTTTAATCCGCGCGACGGCCGGACAATCTCGATCGCGCATGTCAAACTCCCGACCGAAGTGACCGCCGTCTACACGCTCACCGATCCGCGGCGGTGTTACTTCGTGTTGTCCGGTCCACTGGATCAGCCGTCGGCTGTCTCCGCAAAGCAGCACAACGACAGTTTTCGTCGACCGCTGGTAAACGGTCTCGTGGCCGCCGTCAACCGCCACACCCGCGAGTTGGAGTGGACGGCTCCTCTGGGCGATTGCGCACTCTCGCTGGATCAACCGGCGCACCTGCCGTTCTTGATCGTGAACTACGGGGAGATCCGTAATTCTGGGACAGAACAGCAGAATGCGATCGGCATTCTGATGTGCCTGGATCGCAAGACGGGACGAACAGTGGTTCGCCAGGTCGGACACGAGTTGGAAGAACATTTTCTGGCCGAGTCGTTCCCACAGCAGCAGCGTGTCGAGGTTCGGGTCGGCCACCGGTTATTGCGGATTCAATACCCCATCAAATGAGTTCGAAGCGGGTGAACGAGCTCTCAAATGGGGCCGAGACCGGCGAGATGCCGTCCCTTGTGTCTTGAATCCCGTCGGCTGCGGGTAAGAATGGTATCGGGCCGTACGTGAGAGCCTGACTGTCGGATCACGGAACCATGCCGAGCCTGTCTCAACCCAGTATGCCGTACCATCCCGTGCATCCCATCTCCTACGGTCGCGATCTCCGACGGCTATTCGTGTGGTTTGGTCTGGTCCTGACGTTGATCTTTGTCGACCAGCTGATTGATCTACTGGCGGGAGAATCGATCAACCAGTTGAGGCTGCGGATCGCCTACCTGCTACCAATCCTGGGAGTTGGCCTGTCTTTGTGCGTGCATCAGCTGGCCCGCAAAGAGAGCCCCATCCCCCGCAGTTGGATTCGCCGTGGGGGAATGTGTTTCATTCTGGGGGGCGCGCTGTTTGATCTATTTGCCACGCTGTACCACAATCCGAGTTTGACGTTGGAGGGAAACCCCTACATCCGCGTGCTGTTGGATTCGGGGCATTCACTTGCCGTGGTGTATTCTTTGGCGGTCGCGACGCAGGTCGCATTCCTGGCCGTCTTTCTCTCGGTCTGGCTGGCGTTCCTCAGGCATTTGCCCCGTTTGCTGTCGACAATCGAGAACGCGAATCCAACGTCCAGGCTGCAGTTTCTCAAAGCGGCGACCGGGGGTGGGCAATTGTCGGTTCGGCAATGGCTTCTGCCGCTGAATCTCGCAGAGTTGCCGGAACTGTATCACTGTTTCTGGACAATCGCCGTTCCCGTGGTGTTTGGCTCGACGCTGTTCCGGTGGTATGTCGGCTTGGAATGGTTCGACGTGTTCCAGCCGTCGCTGATCCTGCGTGGCTGTGTGATCTTCTTGAGTATGCTCCTGGCGCAGACGGTCTATTTTGTCGTGCTTTGGAACCTCTCGCAGCGACGTGAAACAGCGTTGCGTCCACCGGCTGTCTCGTAGAATTCCGAACCGAATTCGTCGGCGACCAATCTTCACCCGGAATTTTCGGGGGCAGTGACGAGGCAGACAGAGGTTGAAGCAGATCGAAATGCTGAAACGGCAGACCGTGCCCTGCCCTCCAGGACTGAAACCGGTGGAAAGTGGCCGTGTCCCGCACCCGCACCTGCGGACGACACCGTTTCTTGCAGACCCTGGCCGCGACCAGGAGTAGTGGACGAAGCGATACACCAACTCCCTCCACGAGTCGACAGCCACCTGGGCGGCCCCTATACTGCACGTTTGAGTGATCGCGTGTTTGAGCGTGCTGCACACAACACCGCGTGCCAATTCTGGTGACACTTGTGTCACGGGAATTCGTCCATGCGGGTGCAACGGCTTACAGTCGTATTGGTAGAATCAGAGGCAGCCGCCCGAGATCACTTCGACAGACAGATGATGCCCCGCCATCCTGTGACGTAATGTGACCTCATGTTTTCCTGCCAGAATCTTGCGGCTGCGGCATCCATTGGCGGGCTGGTCGAGCCGGCACTTTGCGGTTGCCAGGTACTGACAAGTAGAATCGACCGCTAACAAATCATCGCGCGTCCGCAGCTGCGGTCGCGACACCACCTTCGCGTAGGGACATTTCATGATCTCCATCGGAAAAACCTGGCTGCCCATTCTGGTCCTGCTCGCTCTTTTTGTCGGGTGCTCAAAACAATCGGACCCTGGGGCGGCTGCTCCGGCGGAAGAGGGGGCAACCGCTGCAACGGCAGCCAGCGAGCCTGCAGAAATGCCCGCTGCTGAGGCGACACCGGCAGCCGACGGAGCAATGGTGGATGCCACCAAACCGACAGCGGAGCCGGTCGTTCCCGTCGCTCCCGAAAAGCGGACATCGATGGCAGGCAAGTGGATCGTCGTGCTGACACAGGAGGCAACCGACTTTCCGACATGGTTGCTCGATGTGAAACTCGATGGCGATGCCGGCGAGGCCACCGTACTGGCCACCGCCGAAGCGGTTTCGGAATCGAAGATGAGTTCCGCCAAGGTGACGTCGAAATCGATTCACGCAGTGTTCGAGCTGGGCGAAAACAAATTCGATTTCCAGGGCGAGTTGGCTGAAGACGGTGCCGTCTACGGCAACGTTCTGCTCGATGACGGTCGGTGCGACCCCGCTCGGCTGCGTGCCACACAAGCCGCCTCGTTAGAGAATCTGAGCAACCCCACGCCGACACCCGGCCGCGATCAACTGATCAGCGCGTACCGCAGTAACGAACCGCTCAACGATCTGAAAGCCTTCTGTGAGAACAATTCCACGACACCGCTTGTCCTGCCGGGATACCAGGCCACATTGGCCGTCTCGGCTGCGCAGGGCCTCGACCAAGCAGCCCTGAGCGAACTCGCCGAGACGTACTTCGCCGCCTCGACACGCTGGGGGGAA
>CALJUK010000948.1 GCA_937975745.1 uncultured Planctomycetaceae bacterium
CTCAAAGCTGTCTGTCCTGGACTACCGGAACGTGGATTCTGCTGCACCGGTGTTGGCCGAAGCCCGTGTTGTGGGCCATGTGCGGGATGAACCCGCTCTGCGGGGGCGTGATCTGTTCGTTCCCACCAGCGGTGAACGTGTTTTTGCCTATCGTGTGTCAGACGAGCCGGGACGGGCCGTGCTGTCACCCGTCGGTAGCTACCAGACGGAGACAGACCACCCGGCCGCCATCTACCTGCACACCGGACCGGAGGGACAGCTGTGGGCCAACGGCAGTCGGCTCCGTCGCTTCGAACTGGATACGGAGGGCTTTCGGCTGCTTCCGCAGGAGGCAGCGATCGGGGCGGCGGCACAGCCGTTGCAGTCCTGGGGTAATTTTCTGTATGTCGGCCGGTATCCCGGCTGGTCTCAGGCCGTTGTCATTTCGCAGGTCGAGCGGGAGGAGATGATCAGTCGTTGGCGAACTGTGGTGGGAGCCGCTGTCATCGCCTGGCTGGATCGTTCCGGGGGATTACTGGGGATCACTGAGACCGGCGAAATCTTCGTGCTGGGCGAGCAAGCAATCCGGCAGGGTGGGATGCAGCAAACACCGTTCGAGATACTGGAGATTTCAGCTGGCGTGCGGCGTGCGTTGCGGGCGACACCAATTTCGAACGATCAACTTGCTGTAGATCTGGCTGGACCGAAGCCGCGACTGGACGTTCTGGGAAGCGATGGCCGGGTCCGTGCGACTTATCCATTGGATCAGGAGTTGACTGCTTCCCCGGTAGGTCTGGGTCGCGATCTTGTTGTGGCGTTGCCCGGACGAATCCGCGTTCTGCCGGCAGTCAAACCGACCGAACCGACAAGCGATTTGGTTCTTCCCGTGGTTGAGGGAGAGACTCCGCCGATCGTTCAACTGTTTCCTCTGGACGAGCAGCAGGTCCTGGCCATCGATTCCACGGGTCGGCTCCGCCGGATCCAACGTCGCGATCAGCCAAGCCCCCATCTGGCTGTCGCCGGTGATACACAGTTGAAACAGCCACCCACGTTTGCCGGGGTGAAGGCGGGGCAGACTGTTGTCCTCGCGGATGCGGCTGGGCTTGTCCAGGCGTTCGACGTCGTTTCGCTGGAACCAATTGCCGAGCTTTCTCTCGGGAGTCCTCCTGCCAGCGACATCTGGAAGCTCGAAGATCGTTATTTCGTCGAAACGAGTGACGGTCGGCTGACTGCCTTCGAAGTCACTCCCGAAGCACGCATTGTCTGGAATCTGGCTCTGCAACAGGGAGAATATTTGCTGGGACCGCCGCTTTCCGCAGGGGAGAATGGCGGCAGTACCCTGATCGCGTCAGTCGACGGCAGTGTCGTTCAAATCAATCAGGATACGGGCAAAGTGCAATCTCGGACACACCTCAGCCAGAGCCTCCAGCTTCCCTTGCGACGATTCGGCGAGTCGATCCTTGCCACGTTCGTCGATGGGACTGCGACTCTGCTGGATGTCGGTCCTCTCACGGTTGATCAGGCAGCTGAATAGACCTTCAGAATCCAATGCAGCAACTTGTGCAACAGAACCGAGACACTCGCACTTCAACGGACCACTCGTTCGTCGTGGTTACGCGTCGGCAATCGAAACTCGTGGGGAACCGGGCCGGCCGTCCGGGATTTGTCCGCACGATTCTTCTGGCCTGCGTGCTCTCCTGCAGTGTCGCCTTTGGCCAAACAACTGCACCAGAGTCGACGCCGGCGACAGAAAAGCCCACGGTCACCTCAAAGGAAGAACCGACCAAACTGTCGGAAGAGGGGGAGTCGCTTCCGCTGCTGACCGAAATGCCGTTGCCGTCGATGGCTGACCTGCTGACGAAACCGCCCGTCGACTGGATTGTGCTGGCCGAAGCGCATGTCCTCGTCGTCGAACCGTTTCAGCCTCGACCGCAACCCCTGGAAACCTTGCAGAAGCGGATTGCCGACATCGATGAACGTCTCGGCCGGCTCAATGAGGAAGTCGTCAACAACCTCGCAGGCGAACAACTCGCGCAGCTTCGGATCGCCGTCTTGCGCGGTCTGAAGAAGGACGAACTGGCGGCGGCAACCGGCCAACAGGTCCGGGGGCTGACCGTGCAGAAGATCAAAGACCTTTCCGAGGCCGAACTGGCGGCGATTGAGGTCGAGAAGGCGGGGATCGACCCCAGCCGAATGCTGGACGCACTCCCGTTCCAGGAGAGGCGACGTTTGGTTTTCGAGCGTGGGCAGGAACTTCGTCAGCAACGAGAGAAGGCCCAGTCGATCCAGATCAATCTCACGGATGTCGAAGAAGTGACGTCCTATGAGATTCAGACCCGGGACATTGTGGCGGTCATCCAGCACGAAGATCTCATGTTGCGGCGGATTGACCAACTGCTCGAGAGTCAACAGGCGGACGAGGCGTTCGAAATGTTGCTCGTCCTGACGCGCCGCGAGCCGGACTGGCCCGGTGTCCGCGAGCGAGAGAATCGGCTGCTGTTGGTCAGTGCTCAGCTTCGACTGGACGCAGATGATCCAGAAGCCGCTTTCGTGCTCTTGGAAGAAGCTGCCGGACACAGTACACAGCTGAAGGGCCTCTCGAGGCTGTTTGGTGCGGCGGCTGAGAAGCTGATCGGCGACGCGGCCGCTGACGGCGATTACCGTCGGACTCGGCATTTCCTCTCGCGACTCGCGCGATCACTTCCCGGACATCCGACGGCCGCACAATGGAGCCAGAGGTTGCTCTCTCTGGCGGATGGACATCGCCAGCAGGCGGATGCCGCTTTCACGCAGGAGGATTATCCAAACGCGGCGACGGAAATCGAACAAGCCGCCGCGATCTGGCCCGATCTGCCCGGTCTTCCTCAACGCTTACGCCGTTATTGTGATCGTTTCCAGAGGCTGCGGGTGGGAGTTCTGGGGTTTCCAACATCAGCTCACAAGGTGTCGAGTCCTCTGATGCAGTGGGCACACGACCGGGTTGCTCGGCTGACGACTGTTCCCCTGTTTGAGGTGTCGCGTGTCGACAAGGCGGCCCATTATCGGTCCCGTTTTCTCGAATCCTGGGAACCACAGAACTTGGGGCGACGGGTGCTACTGTTTTCAAGATTGGAGCGGGAACCCTGGGAAGCGGTTCCGTCGGTTGACGCGTACGCAATCGCCAATGCGTTCCGCAGTCGACTGGATTCGGCAGCACCCAATGGAAACGAACGACTGGCGGCATTCATCAAGGCAGTGGTTGTCGACTCGCCGACCCGGGCTGTGATCGAACTGGAAACCGTTCCCAGCCGACTGCAACCATTGATGTCATTGGCGTCGACTTCGCCGGCAGCGGCAATGGCTTCCCGAGCAAACGGAATCGCCCCGCGCTTCGTCGAGTTTGACCGTGACGCGGAGACGGTGGTCTATCGGCGGGCCGTACCACAGACCGGAACGCTGGGACCGTTCTCCATTGCAGAGGTCACCGAGCGGAAGTATCCGACAGAAGAGGACGCGGTGCAGGGGCTGCTGCGGGGGGAAATCGATCTGCTTGACAGAGTCGATCCAGCCACCGCGCGGGCTCTGGCGGACTCCCAGGATTTCCATGTGGTCAAGTATGCTTTGCCGACGACACATCTGGTGCAGTTCCATCCCCAGAGCAAGCTGCTCGAAATGCCAGAGCTCCGTCGTGCATTAGCCTTGGGAATTGACCGCGAGCGAATTCTGGCTGAAGTCGCCTTGGCCGGTGCGAATCCTGCTGGCGGGCGTCTGACGTCGGGACCGTTTCGCCAGGGAAGTGATGCCGCCAATGCGCTCGTCCCGCTGCCGGAATACCAGCCCATTCTGGCTCTCGCCTTGAAGTTGGCCGCCGAACAACAGTCCCAGGGCAAGCTCCCTCCGCTGCGAATGGAGGCGATCATTGCCGGTTGGAAGCGATTGGGACTGGACGTGGCGCTCTGGCCGCACGGCTCGACCGCACTGTCCCAGGAGGTTTCTGCCGACGCGGGGGCGGACGCGAACAGTGACGACCGATCGCCTCCCTGGGACGTCATTTACCGCGATGTCTGTTTGCAGGAACCTGGGGCTGAGATCTGGCCGATGCTGACGCTGGAGTCCGATGCACGCGTGGAATCGCTAGACCACTTCCCGGCGTGGTTGCGAAACGAACTTCTTGAATTGGAAGCGAGCAGCAGCTGGCAGGACGAGCAACGAAGCCTGCACGTCCTGCACCGCGATCT
Source organism: uncultured Planctomycetaceae bacterium (assembly GCA_937975745.1). Lineage (GTDB taxonomy): Bacteria > Planctomycetota > Planctomycetia > Planctomycetales > Planctomycetaceae > CALJUK01. The sequence continues at coordinate 4,197 of CALJUK010000948.1, forward strand.
GACGGCCGAAGCGTTCGTGATTCCATTGTGGGAACTCGAGCGCCATCTCGTGGCTCGGCGTGAGGTCAAAGGAATACCGACGCCCCCCTTATCGACATACGAAGGTATCGAACGCTGGACGTTGCAGCCGTGGTATCCCGTTGAGGTGCTGACGCAGCGATGACGCAGACACGATCCAAGACCGATGACCTCCAGCCCGCTGCCGGGAACGGCCTGAGGATGGCGCCGCACGGGTTGTTACTGATGGCGGCCGTACTGTGGTGTGCTGATGACCGGCTTGCGTGCGCGGCGAGGATCGAGACTGCGATTCCAGCTGGTGTCGAGCCGATTTCTGCCGATGCTCTGCAAGCCGTCGCTGCGGATGACCTGGAGCTCATGCCATACCGTGTTCGCCTCGAGATTGCTTTCGATCGATCTCCCTATTGGACACCGCCCTTCCGCCGCGAATTTGTTCGTCGGGTTGAAGGCGGTCTCCACCGCACATTTGGCAGAATGTGGGACGCGACTGTAGTCGAAAACGTCACACTCCCGCCAATCGGTCGTGCCGCGTTGGATTCCATCAGCGACGATCAACTTCAGCGCATCGCCGCTGAGGCTTACTGTGATAAGCTGTATCTGGTGACATTGCAGTCGATCGCTGGTCAGTCTGTCGATTTAGCGGGTCTGGAATGGGACGCGGCCGTGCGTCGACGATCGTCTGTGATCAAGCTGCAGATCAATGACCGACGAGAGATTCCGTCTACCATCCCTGATTTGACAAATCGGTTGTTCGGACCGGTCGTTCGAATCGAGGAGATTGAGGGAGAGATGGTCACCATCCGTCGGGTCGCGGGGGAGTTGCGTCCGCCCGATCCGAGCGTGGCGGTCCTGCAGCCCGGAGAAGTGCTGCAGCCCATTTATCGAGGCCATACCAGGGAGGGGGATGTGACTCGGGTTCAGAAACTTCCTTGGACACTGCTGCAGGTGGAAGACCTTGGGCGTGTCTGGGGGCAAGCCCGGACGTATTCGGGCTTGCGGATGGCTTTGGGAGGTCCCACTCGCCGTGTGTCCCGATTGGGAATTCGGATCCAGGCGACGTCGCCGCAGACTCGAGTGAAGGTTGTCACACAGGGCGAGTCGGCTCGGCCGCTGCCGGGGCTGTCCGTCCGCGCAATGGTTGCTTCCAGTGAGGAATCCAATGAGAGTTCCACCGCAGGTATTCCGGTCATTCATGAATCGCTAACCGATCGCTGGGGGGCCGTCACGCTCGCGGCAGGCGATCATCCGTTGCAATGGATCAGCGTCCTGAGTGGAGCGCAGCGACTGGCTGTCGTTCCTGTCCTGCTGGGGGAGTCGCCGGAGATCACGCTGCCGGTACAGGACGATACCGCGCGTTTAACAGTTGAGGCGGAGTTGGCCCGTTTGCGGAGCCGATTGATCGATACTGTGGCGGCACGGTCGCTGTTGCTGATGCAAATTCGCAAACAGGGGCTGGCTGGCGAGTGGGACAAGGTTGACGCACTGTGGCCGCAGATGGACGAGATCGAAACGGCGGAAGTACTGCGTGGGGAAGTTACCGCCACACGTGTCGCTGCATTCAGCCGCGAGCCGATCCGCAGCAGTCCACTGCTGAAAACGCGGATTCGACGGATGTGTGACGAACTCGCGGACCTCGTCAAACAGTATCTGGACCCGACAGCGGTCGAGAATCTGAGGACGGAACTCTCCGAACTGCGCGCTGTTGACGAGTCCGAGATGAAGCGGGCGTCTGGTTCGTAGTCCTCGGTTGGCGGGGCACCTCCGCCTCGTGTGCGGCCTGTCTACTGGATGGAGGCGTCCACTTGATTCCCGCCGATTACAGGCCTTAGGATAAGGCCTCTCGTGACGACCGAAGTCACAGAATTGTGTCACGCTTCGGCAGCGCCTGGTTTGACGCTTCAGCAGATGGAGAAGCGGGATGGATGACAACGACGACAAGACACCTTCTGATTCATCCGCGGACGTGAACGCCAGCGTTCCTGCTTCCGAGTCTGAGGTGGTCACACAGACCAAGCCGCCGGGACTGCTTGCCTCGGAAGACTGGTGGGCGGTCTGGCTGGGATGTGCGCTGCTTCTGGCAACACTGCTGCTGACGTGGTTGGGCGCACCAGCCGACTCACGCGAGAATCTGACCCAGGTTCGGACCCTACAGAGTGAGTTGGCCGATCTGGAAGCGCAACGGTCGTCGGCAGCAGGGGCGGATCGGAAGGCGTTGACCGCGCGGATGAAGGAAGTCGACGAGACGCTGCAGAAGGCGCGGAGTGGAGTCTACGTGAATCCGCTCAAGCCGTGGTTGGCCAAGCCCGGTGGATGGAAAGCGAATCCACTCGCCGCTTTCTGGCCAAAAGGAAAGAACGGACTGCCAGGGCTGGCGGGCGCGTTTGTTGTTCTGCTGATCTCTTTCGCGATTGGAAATGCCGGGCTGGGCCGGAACGTCTTCCGATTTATCCCCGGCTTCTGCATCATCTTTCTGCTGGCAACATTTGCGTACCTGCTGGCCGGACAAGCGGTCGTGAAGCAGTACAACCTCGAGTATGCCCTCTGGGCGTTGATTGTCGGCCTGTTGATCAGCAATACGGCTGGGACGACAGCATTCTTGAAGCCAGCTTGTCAGACCGAATTCTACATCAAGACGGGTCTGGTGATTCTGGGAGCCGAAGTGTTGATGGCGCAACTGTTCGCCTTGGGGTTGCCCGGCATCTGTATCGCTTGGATTGTCACGCCAGTCGTGCTCATCAGTACGTATCTCTTCGGACAGTATGTGCTGCGCATTCCTTCGCGGTCGTTGAACATGGTGATCTCGGCCGACATGTCGGTGTGTGGTGTCTCGGCGGCCATCGCGACAGCGGCTGCCTGCAAAGCGAAGAAGGAAGAACTCTCC
>CALJUK010000949.1 GCA_937975745.1 uncultured Planctomycetaceae bacterium
TGAGTTGTGGGTATGGCCGTTGCACTGTGGCGAATCGGACTGCGGTGACTGTAGTGACGGTGACCTGTATGAGTCGCTCGATATCGTATGCGGTCTGGTCTTCGGTGGTGATAATCTTCGTCTCGACACTGTTGAGCTCGTTGAGTGCCGAATACAGCGTCGTGGTCTTGCCGCTTCCCGTGGGCCCCGTCACCAAGGCAATGCCGTTGGGGCCGTGAATGATCGAACGGAACCGCGTCAGCGTGTTGGGATCCATGCCGATCTTGTTCAAGTCCAACTGCACGACCGTGCGGTCGAGAACCCGCATGACGACGGATTCGCCGAAGAGTGTCGGCAGGACGCTGACTCGCAAGTCGACGGGGTTTCCCACCACGTTCATTTCGATCCGGCCATGACCGTAATTCGGCTGACGATGGCATTCGCCAGGTGGCGTGGCGGTGGAACCATCTCGTACAGCACGCCGTCGGCCCGGACACGGATTTTGAATTCGTCTTCGAATGGTTCGAAGTGGATATCGCTGGCCTGATCCTTGATGGCCAGCAACAGGACCATGTTGAGCAATTTGCGAATGGGAGCCGCGTCGGCCAGTTCCTCCATGGAGGCCAGGTCGACGATTTCCTTTTCTTCTTCCTCGAAGTCTTCGTCCAGTTCGCTGAGGACGTCTTCAATGCTGTCTTCGCGACCGGCATACGCCTTGGCGATCGCCTCTTCGACGTCGCTCATGTTGGAGACGGCACCGCGGACTTCCATCCCCAGGAAGTTTCGCAGGTCGTCCAACGCTGCCACGTTTTGCGGGTCCGCCATGGCGACGGTGAGGACGTTGTCCCGGAACGAAATCGGCATGATGTGGTAGATGCTGGCCATCGTCTCGGGGACCAGCTCCAGCACCTTCGGCGGGATGTTGGTTTCTGAGAGATTGACGACCGGCATGCCCCACTGTTCGGCCAGGGCTTCGGTGACCTGTTCGTCGGTGACCAGTCCCAATCGGATGGCAACCTGACCGATGACCTCGCCGGGGCTTTGCTTCTGCTCTTCGAGCACGTCCCACAGCTGGTCTTCGGTGAGATACCCGAGGTCGACCAGAATTTGTCCCAACCGTCGTGTTGCCATACTGTCCTGAGATCCTGGTGTGTTACAGGGCTATGTCGCAGCCCGAATCGTCACGCTCGACTTCGTTCCAAATCCGATTTCCTTCCAAAATCACGGTGTGAATCATAATCGTGGTGTGAGACATCGAACTGTGTGAGTCATCGAACGCTGAATGCTGTCTCTTCGTTAATTCGTTACCGACCGAAAAGCCATGTCGACCGAATACTCACGATTGACCGCGTAGAACCTTGTTTCGGGGGGCGAGCCTCCGGGTCGATCGAATTTAAACGTCCTCGTCTTCGTCATCTTCGTCTTCGTCGTCCTGCAGCAGACCCTTTTTGGCCATTGCAATTTTGGCCTTCAGTTCGCCCGGCTGATTTGAACGCACAACCACGTCGGTTTCTTCACAGAGTCCCGTCCGCCAGAGGTTGAACAGCGCGTCGTCGAGCAATTGCATGCCGTACTTGCGGCCGGTCTGAATGGCGGAGTTGATTCGGTACGTCTTGGCTTCGCGAATCAGGTTGGCAATGGCCGGTGTGACGACAAGCAGCTCGTAGGCTGCGACCAGCCCCTTGGGCTTTTTCGGTAACAACGCCTGGCTGAGGATACCGATGATCGAAGTCGACAGCTGTGTTCGAATCTGCTCCTGCTGGCTGGTAGGGAACACGTCGATAATTCGGTCGACCGTCCCCTGGGCACCAGTGGTGTGGAGCGTTCCAAACACCACGTGTCCCGTTTCAGCCGCGGTAATGGCGGACGAGATCGTAGCCCGGTCTCGCATTTCACCGACGAGAATGATGTCGGGGTCCATTCGCAGGGCACGGCGAAGTGCTTCGGGAAAATCGGGAACGTCGACACCAATTTCGCGTTGGTTGACCGTGCACTTTTTGTGCTCGTGGTAATACTCGATCGGGTCTTCCAGCGTGATGATGTGGTGCGAGATGTGTTCGTTCATGTAATTGATCATGCTGGCCAGGCTGGTCGTCTTACCGCTTCCAGTTGGACCGGTGACCAAGAACAGACCGCGCGGCCGCGTGATCAAATCCCCGATAACGGGGGGCAACCCCAGCTGCTCGAACGTGAGGAACTCGTTGGGAATTCGCCTCAAAACCATCCCGACGTGGCCGCGCTGCTTGAAGACGGCGACGCGGAAGCGGGCCTTCGAGCCGAACGCAAAGCCGAAGTCCGTCCCGCCGACTTCCTGCAATTCCTGCTGGTTGCGTTCGGGCGTAATACTCTTCATTAAGGCGACGGTGTCTTCCGGCTCGAGCGTCTTGGTCTCCAGTCGGATCATACGGCCACCAGCTCGGACAACGGGCGGCTGGCCGGTTGTGATGTGCAGGTCGCTGACGCGTTCCTTGACGACCGTCTCAAGCAGTTTGTCGATCTGGATGGTTGCCATCGAGAGTTTTCCGTTGCCTCCCGGTCATATGTGCGAGTCGGTACTGGTAGAACCACTACCAGTTCACGGTACACATTGAAATGTGATGTCGATCAAGATGCGGACAATATCGAATTTCACAGCGTACGTAACAGACGGCAGACGGGATGATGAAACGACTCACATCCGGTGCAATATCGAATCGGTGACACCGACCGGCTCGGACGGTCACTCCCGAAGAATCGGGTGCGCGACCACTTGTTCGATTTGTTCGATTCACTGAACGGTGTGGTTCGATGGGCCACGATGCCGAAACCGGACCACGTTCTCCGAATGACTGCGAAGCAAGTCTTCGCTGGCTGCCGGGTATCGAATGCTTCCCGAAGCAGTCAGCCTGATCAACGGACATCGAGAAGACTCACGAAATCAGTCTCTCGGTGCCAACGCATTATTCGGTGTCATTGTGAATGTTGCAATCAATATGTCCCGTTTGACATGCCTGACCGCACCTCGCATGTTCTTCTGTACCTTCCCTTCAGGTTTTGCCTGAAACATTTCTCAAAGGTGACACTCTCCCCGATACCGCCAGGTGTTTTCCATCGAATTGAAGTCGTTGCGGCGTCTGTTGTGGCAGGCCACACCTCACGGAGTCTCGGCGATCGAATCGCGTCGTCTTGCGTGAAATGGGCCGACCAAGCCCGGCCGATAGCCAACCTGGCCTTCGGAGCCCCGTCCCTACGCGATCCGTTATCCGTTGGAACAATCCCCCGCCGCCCTGACCGGTGCGACTTCCCTGGAAGCTGGCCGATGAAAAGGGTCAGTGTCCTCCCTTGTCGAGTTTGTAGACCTCTCCGAGTGTCGTAATCCCTTCCATAGACTTGCCTAACGCATCATCGACCAATGTCTTCATGCCGAACAAACGAGCCTGCCGCCGAATGTTCTGTGTCGGTTCGGCACGGAACGTCATGTCGCGCAAAGTGGAATTCATCACCATCAGTTCAAAGACGGCTCGTCGCCCCTTGAATCCTGTGTGCTGGCATTTTTTGCAGCCGGCCCCGCGGACGAATGTGGCGTTGGCAACTTGCTCGGGTGTCAAACTGAAGTAGTCGACTTCGCTTGGATCGGGCACGACTGACTCGACGCATTCGGCACAAACGACACGGACCAGTCGTTGGGCCATGACCGCCATCACGCTGGAGGCGACCAGAAACGGCTGTACGCCCATGTCGATCATGAGTGTCACGGATCCGGGCGCATCGTTCGTGTGTAGAGTACTGAAAACCAAGTGTCCCGTCAAAGATGCTTGGATTGCCATCTCTGCGGTCTCCACATCCCGAATTTCCCCAACCAGAATCACGTTGGGGGCCTGACGCAACATGGCTTTGATGATCCGCCCGAAGTTCAATCCAATGTTGTGGCGGACTTCCACCTGATTGATTCCCGGGAGGTAGTACTCCACGGGATCTTCCGCGGTAATAATCTTTCGGTCCGGTCGGTTCAGCTCACCAAGTGCACTGTACAAAGTGGTGGTCTTGCCGCTTCCAGTCGGACCGGTCACCAGAAAGATACCGTTGGGACGGCGGATGATGTTCTGGAATGTCCGGTAGTTCTCCTCACTGAAACCGAGGTTTCGAATGCCGATCTTGATATTGGCCCGGTCCAGAATCCGCATGACAATCGCCTGGCCGTGGTTGGTCGGAAGAATGCTGACGCGGAGATCGTAGTCCTTGCCGTTGATTGTGGTCTTGATTCGGCCGTCCTGGGGACGACGGCGTTCGGCGATGTCCATGTTCGCCATGATCTTAATACGCGAGACCAAAGCGGCCAGCAGACGACGTGGAGGGCTGTCTCGTTCGATCAGGACGCCATCGATGCGGTATCGGATGCGGACACGGTCTTCGAACGGTTCGACATGAATGTCGCTGGCCCGCATGTTCACTGCTTCGGAAATGATCAGGTTGCACAGGCGGATCACCGGGGCGCTGTCGTCCTCAGCAACGGCGGTGGCCTGGGCCAGTTCCGTTTCGGTGAAGTCGATGGCTGTTTCGGTGAATTCCTGAAGCATCGAGTCGACCGACTCGGTTTCGCTCTGGCCGTAATGTCGGTTAATGGCCGTCAGGATGGCGTCTTTCGGGGCGACGGCCACCTTGATGTCGCGGTTTAGAATGAAGCGGAGCTTGTCCAGGACGTCGAGTGCCATCGGGTCGTGGACCGCGACGAGTAGCGAATCCCCATCCATCGACAGCGGCAGGACTGCATTTTCACGAGCGACCGACTCAGGGACGAGTTCGACGACCGACGGTGGGATTTCGGCCTCTTCCAAGTCGACAAACTCGTAGCCGTACTGGCTCGCTTGGGCCTTCCCAAGGACCGTCGCGTCGACGTATTCGAGTTTGACGAGTGCCTCTTCCACCGTGATACCGAGACTTCGGCCGAGTCCTTGCGCTTCTTCCAACTGGTCGGGACTGATCGTTCCGTCATCGATAAAACGCTGTAACCAACCGGGCTTTGCCATTCGAAAGGCTCTCTCTCGGGAGTATGGACGTAATCTTCTTGGGCGATCGGTGTTGCGTGAGTCAGCAGCCCATCCCTATCGCTGCGCGGTTCGCTTCCGATTCAACTGACGCAGGAGACGTGGTATCGAAATCGCAGTCTGCATTCCTGTTTTCGAATGCGGTTGGAACCTCGTTCCCGGCCGGAGTCGGCGAGAACGTCATGCCCGGCCGACAACCCCACCGTGGTGGATTCATCGGACAAGACCGCAATTCAAGGAAGTAACAGAATGACTGCAATCCGGGGGCAATGCAAGGACCTGCCGCGGCCAAACGTGCGGACGAGACATTCGCCGTACATCGTCGCATGGCAATGACCGGACCAAAGCCGCCGCGATCGACCGCAATCAAGACGTGATGGAGAGACATTGCCACCAAAGCATTTTCCGAGGCCTGCGGCAGAGAGTCAAGCAGCGTTGACCGTGACGATAGGGCAAAGGCCAGCTGTGTCAGAACGGGAGATACCGGACGAGAACCGGGCAGTCGGTTCTGGTGCGGTTGAACGGCAGGGCGTATCATCGGGTCTCTAATTCCGGCGGACTCTCGTCGGACTGACTGCCGCCGCCTTGAGGATCGATCCGGACATGTCTTTGTATTCGACCAATTTCTCTCAGATGGACTGGCGGATTGTTGTGGTCTACCTGGCAGTGACCGCACTGGTTGGTATCTGGGCGAATCGCTACGTCGGCAATCTTTCGGACTACCTGGTGGCCGGGCGGACGCTTCGTATTCGGCTTGCCGTCGCCACGATGACTGGTACCGAATTAGGGCTGGTCACGATGATGTATATGGCCGAGTTGGGCTACTCGCAGCAATATGCGTCGCTGTACCTGGCTGTTCTGGAGGGAACGGCGTTATTGGCGGTCGGACTGACCGGTGTTCTGGTGATGCGGCTGCGCGACACGAGTGTGATGACGATTCCGGAGTTCTACGAACGCCGCTACTCGCGTGGCGTCCGCATTCTGGGAGCGATTGTCCTGGTGATCTCCGGCGTGCTCAACATGGGGCTGTTTCTGAAGGCAGGGTCCCAATTCCTGACGGCCATCGTGGGATGGGAATCGGGTGACCATGCTTTGGAGTTGAAGTGGGTCATGACCGGCCTGTTGCTGTTGGTCCTGTTCTACACGGTTTTGGGAGGCATGGTGTCCGTGGTGATCACCGACCTGATCCAGTTCTTGGTTCTGGGGGTGGGAATGCTGATCATCACTGGGCTGGTGCTGATGAATGTCGGGTGGGATGGAATGCTGGATGTCTCACGAGAGCATGCCGGCTACGTGAATCCGTTCGAGGCGGTCAATCCGTCCGGCATGGGGAGTCCCATCGGCTGGCTGACTGTTGTGGAAATGGCGATCATCATTTTCTCGGCGGCGACCTTATGGCCCCCGTCGGCCGCACGCACGCTCTCCGTCAAATCGGGTGAGGTGGCTCGGCAGCTTTACCTGTATAGCAGTATTTCCCTCCTTTCCCGCCGTGCCATTCCCATCCTATGGGGGATTGGGGCGTTTGCCTTTCTGGCAGCACGGCCCGAAATGAAAGCCGACTTCGACGCGGCGGTGGCAGCGGACCAGATCAATCAGTGGTCCGCCATGCCTTTGTTTCTGGCGAAGATTGTGCCGAGCGGCCTGCTTGGTTTTGTGACGGCCGGAATGATTGCCGCCTTCATGTCGACGCACGACAGCTATCTGTTGTGTTGGAGTGGTGTCGTGGCACAGGACATCGCCGGACCGGTGTTCGGACCGCTCAGCCAGCGTCAAGGGATTCTGATCACGCGCGTTTCCATTCTGGTGATTGGGGCGATTCTCCTCTTCTGGGGATTGTGGTACGAGTTGTCAGCCAGCTTGTGGAACTACATGGCCATCACCGGCACGATTTATCTTGCCGGTGCCCGTCCCGTCGTGGCTGGTGGTCTGTACTGGCCTCGTGGTTCAACGTCCGGTGCTTACGCGGCATTGGCGGGGGGAGCTTTCGCAGTTTGCGCTCTCGGCCCGATTTTGAAAGTCTTGACAGGCGTGTTCCCCGGGCTTCGCTCGGGACATGTCACCCTGCTGACGTTTGCAGTCAGCGCTCTGCTTTA
>CALJUK010000950.1 GCA_937975745.1 uncultured Planctomycetaceae bacterium
ACGGGAACGACCACGTTGGCACCGGCTGGAAGCGGAGCCCCGGTCATCAAGCGGACCGCCCGGCCGGGTGTCACTTCGCAGCTTGGGACCTGCCCGGCCATCACGACTTCGACGACGTGCAGCGTCGCCCGTCCGTCGTGGAGATCGGCCATCTGAATCGCGTAGCCGTCCATCAGGGATTTGTCGAACGGCGGAGAATCCGTCGGGCTGACGATGTCTTCCGCCAGAATCAGACCGAGGGACTTTTCCAGCGGGACGGCCTGCGGAGTTCGCGGAGCAATCTCGGCGATGATTCGTTCCCAGGCCTGTTCGAGAGTCAGCATGGCAGGAATTGTCCTCGTGCCTGGTCAGGCCTCGAATCATTTCTGTATCGATGTGTTCGGCGGTTTGTCGGCCGCTGCACTTCCGCTTTTTAACCCGAAAACCTGGGGTTCAATGCACGACTATGGGGTGACCGTCGGAGAGACTTCCGCCGGGCGGGCCAGAAGAGTGGCGATCAGTTGCAGTCCCTCGTCCGTCAAAAAACTTTCCGGATGGAACTGCACACCGTGCACGCTGAATTGGCGATGCTTCAGGCCCATGACTTCGCGCCCAAACTCGGGCGAGTCGGTCCAGGCGGTCAATTCCAGTTCGGCAGGAATGTCTTCTTCGCGAATAATCAAGCTGTGATAGCGTGTTGCTTCGAAGGGATTTTTCAGGCCCGCGAAGACGCCTTCCCCGTTGTGATGAATCTCCGAGACCTTCCCATGCATCAGCCGTTCGGCACGAACGACAGGCGCCCCGTAGACCTCTCCCAGGCATTGGTGTCCCAGGCAGACACCCAGAATCGGCAGCTTGCCGGCGAAGTGCTGAAAAACGGCCTTGGAGAGTCCCGCTTGTGACGGGTTTCCCGGTCCGGGCGAGACAAGAATGCGCTCCGGTGCCAACGCCTCGATCTCGGCGAGTGTAATGGCATCGTTGCGCGCCACCTCGATCTGCAGGCTGCGATCCAACTCTCCCATCCGCTGGACGAGGTTGTAGGTGAAGGAATCGTAATTATCGAGAACGAAAATCATTCGTTGCACATACTCCCGTTTCCTGCCGCGTTAGCGAGTTGTTCACTTCGTGAATGCGGCCGATTCGTTTTGGTCTGCGGTTATTCTCGCACGCTGCCGGCAGTCTGACAATTCACACACCCGTCGGTAGACTGGTTTCGCTGGCCGATTTCCAGAAAGACGCGTCCCCCGTATCAAGGTTCGCCGTAAGTCGGGTGAAAGTCGATCTGTGGATCAGGGAGTTGTCTCCAGGCGGTTCCTGCCGTTAGCCTATGTCAGTTCAGGAGACGATTCCAATCCATCCATTTGTCGTCGTCATCAGGTGGACGTCGTTTTTCGGCGCTGAAGGCGGTTCAACGACGATTCACAAGGCACGGCCATCGCCTACCAGGACATCAAGGGGACACAGATGCACGATCCAGTGAACGTTGCCATGATTGGCCTGGGCTTTGGTGCAGAGTTCATCCCGATTTACCAGGCCCATCCGCAGGCGAACGTCGCCGCCATTTGCCGCCGAAACGAAGCCGAGCTGAACCGTGTCGGTGACATGTTCGGGATCGAAAAGCGATACACCAACTACGACGACGTGCTGGCCGATCCGGACATCGACTTTGTCCACATCAACAGTCCGATTCCCGATCACGCCTGGATGTCGCTACGAGCCCTGGACGCTGGCAAGCACGTGATGTGTACCGTCCCGCTGGCCACAACGATTGAAGACTGTCGGAAGATCGTCGAGAAGGTGCAGGAAACGGGCCTCAAATACATGATGGCCGAGACGGTCGTCTACAGCCGCGAGTTCCTGTTCATCAAAGAATTGTACGACAAAGGCGAACTGGGCGAGGTGCAATACATGCAGGCCTCTCATCCACAGGACATGGATGGCTGGCCCGCGTATTGGGAGCGAATGATTCCCATGCACTACGCGACGCACGTCGTCAGCCCGGTGCTGGGCCTGATGGACAAG
>CALJUK010000951.1 GCA_937975745.1 uncultured Planctomycetaceae bacterium
GGGTATTGTGCAGGAGTTCTTTGCACTGCAGAAATCGATGCGCAAGAAGTAGACTTCGACCGCAGCAGCCGCACCCAGAACCGCCACGCCACGGCCTCACGCAGCAGCCACCTGCAACAAATTTATCGCTTCGATGTGGGTCCGGGTGTCTTGCGGGGAAGAAGCGAGACAACACCCTCCTCGGGAAGGTGATCACGGACGTACGCCATCAGGCCAATGTCGAGAAGTTCCTGCTCGACATCTTCGGGTGTCGCATGGTCAAGCGTCTCGATCACTTCGGCCACCAGCAGTTCGGCAAATCGTTGACGGGCTCGGCTGAGTTGCTTGCGATAAGATTCCGCGGAAACCGAGCGGCCCAGTGCATGGGACATCCGGACGGCCAGTTGGGCGGATGTTTCCGACTGATGTTTGACGGCCAGAGTCAGGACCGAGTAGTACAGCGAAGTCGGGTGCTCGCGCTGGTAATGTTCCAGCGCCTGCCAGCTTCGTTCCAACAGACATTCCCGCCACTGCTGGGTCCATTCGTCGTCGGCCTCCTCCGGAGAATCGGCAATGTCGGCCACGTCCTGCGCACGGGGGTCGGCGGCCAGTTTAGCCCGGTCCAGCTGTTTCTTGCGGTCCCGCAAGTGGGATCGGACGGCATTCCGCAGGGCGGCCTTCAGGTAATTGCGAAAGCGACCCCGATCGGCTGATGCGCGGACAAATCCCGTCCGTACGACCCGCAGCAGAAAGTCCTGCAGAATGTCGTCGGCCTCGCCCGCCTTTCCCACGATCGACTCGATATACCGCCGAATTGCGGGCGCATAGCGGAGCGTGAAGTGCGACACGTCTCCGACAACCGACCACTGCGTGCTAATGCGGTCGATCCGCGTTTGAAGAATCGATTGCGCCCACGAAGAATCCGGCATTCAACACGAACTCCCTCTCGGAGTGTGAAGGCGATCTGGAGAGACGTTCTGACGCGATTTCGATTTAGATTTCCGTCCCGTGGCGAAAGATCAAGAATCCCGCCGTCGCCATGAGATCGGTGTTACACCGGATTTCCGGACAGTGCAGATTGCACCCGGCGTAGATTGCACCCGGCGGTGCTTTCAGAACTCGCCTCGGACACCAGATCACACAATCATACGTCAACGAGAGGATGCAGAATCAAGTACGTCTCACACCGGAGAACTGTTGGACACGGAACGATGGAAATGAAAAGAGAGACGTCTTACGGGCCGACTCCGCGCGTGGCAGAACGTGGACTCTGACGGGTGGGCGGCACAAACGCGTCCAGGGGCCTCAAACCGGCAGCGGAACTCGTGGGGGCATCGGCAGGAAAGGTCTTCCCGTTTGTTTGATGAGGCGGCCGCCCGTCAGTCTCGCCAGTGGTCGGCTTCGTCTTGGGCAAGCGTTGTGGTTTGCCAGGGCCGTTGCGACGCGGTGAGACGCCTGGCTGCGGACCGGGACCCGGAGACTGATTGGATGTGTTGGCCGGCACCGTCGAAGCATCGATCACAATCGGATGGTCCGACGTCACGGGCCGTTCTGTCTCCTCAGCAGGTGAAATGACCGGCACAGGGGGCGCAACACTTTCTCCCGACTGGCCGGATGACCCAGGAAGAAGATGCTGCCAAACGTGGTCCAATGCCGTCTCGCGACCCGTTCCGTTTGACTGGCGGCTGGAATCGGTCAGTAGTCCGATCAGGACCACCACCAGTACCAGCAGGATGCAGGCGTAGGCCAATTGATTCGAACGGCCACGCAGTCCGTCGAGCACCGCTGCCGCACGGGATACCCAGGTCGTTCGACCGACCGGTTGGACCGAGCCGCGCGACGACCAGCGGGAGGAGAGCTCGCGGCCTGTCTCTGCCAGACGGTCCCAGACCTTCCGGACAGTCTCCAGTTGGTGGACTGCAACTGTTGACGCTGCCGCAGACGCGGCTGCCGCTTCACCGGGGACTGCGGCCCGCTCCAGCAGTTGCGTTGCCGCGAGGGAATCTGCTTCGCGGTTGTGGCGGGTGGCGGGAGGTGCATTCCAATCGCTGCCATCCAACGACACGGTCGTAACTCGCTTGAGGTCCTCAAGCATCTCGTCAGCGGAGGCGTACCGACTGCGCGGCTGCTTGGCCATCGCCCGATTGATGATGGCGACACATGCTTCGGGAACATCCGGGACAATCGTCCGCGGATCGGGAATCGGACTACTGCAGTGCGCGAATGCGACCTGGATCGGAAGCTGGCCGACGAACGGAGGCCGACCTGTCAGCAGGGCGAAATATGCGGCACCCAGCGAATAGATGTCACTGCGCGGTTCGACCTGCTTCCCCTCACACTGCTCGGGGCTCATGTAACTGGGGGTTCCCATCACCGAACCGTGCC
>CALJUK010000952.1 GCA_937975745.1 uncultured Planctomycetaceae bacterium
GTTCTACCTCAGATACCACCTGTACCCGGTCTACTTCCCGTTGATGGCGCTGGGGCGCTATGCGCGGCTGACTGGCGCATAAGTGCATGCGGACAGATTGCCGGTCGTCGCGACGGGTGGCACTCAACGCAGTTACGGTCGACTGGCTTTGCCATTGGCGACCTTCACGTTAGTAAGTTTATCACTTCGACTCCGCTCAGACTGCAATGATTTTGGCGTCGATGGCATTGGACCACAACAACAAAGGACGACAGGGTGAAATCCGTCATTCGTGCTCGTTGGCGGCACACTTCCACACGACCATCTCACCCGGTTCGTATCCGCCACAGGCGCAGAGAAAATTGCCGTCTGGAGAATACGCGACGTCACGACCAACTCCGTTTGAGAATGGCTGGATCTCTGCCGTAAGGATGCCTTCCTCAGTGTCCCAGACGCGGACAAACCCATCCTGACCAGTTGATGCGAGAGAACTCGCTGTTCCATTAAATGAAAGTGCCGTTGTCGACACTCTGTGGCCTGGCAGAGTTGAGATTGTCTCGCCTGTGTCAGTGTTCCAGAGACGAATTCCGTGCTGACTGGCTCCGGCGGTTGCGACAATCTTCCCATTCTTAGAGATCGAAACTGTCGAGGCAGCCTTTTCTGCGCCAACTAACTGTCGGAATTCCGTCAAATCGTCTCCATCCCAGGTCATGATCGGTACATTGTGTCCTGGCGACTGGCCTGCGGATCCGATGACGAGCAGTCGGTTTTGTGAATAAGCCAGAGATGTAACCGGCCGATCAAAGTCATGGGTAGTTCGAATAACAAGATCCGGTATGCTCCAGAGTCTGATTTTTCCGTCAAGCCCGCCCGTCACGACTGTGTCATCGTCCAGAAAGGACATAGCCAAGATTCGGCCGCTTGAAGAGTCAGATTCGTCGAGAAACTCGCCAGTCCGAACGTCCCACAGCTTGACGACTCCGTCGTATCCCGCAGTTGTAAGATACTCGCCGTTGCCAGAAATCGAGACTGCATAAATCGATCCAGTATGTGCGTCTACTCGGCGACAAAGCGAAAACTCGGGTGGAGCGTATACACTGAAGTCAAAGACAGCACTTCCCGATACGAGCAAGCTTCCTGACGGTGACCATGCTACTGAATGAAATGTGCGATGATGCTGGATGAAGGCAATCTGACTGTCACGCGATAATTGGTACAATTCAACACACTTGTCGTCACCGGCACTCGTCGAGCTAACAATCGCAAGTGCGCACAGCGACTTGAGGCCGAGCTTGACCGAAGGTATCGAGATCATGTAACGATCCCATACTGTTGGATGTCGATGGCACACTCGACTAATCACATCCACATTCACCCGGGTTTAATATCTGAGTCACATTTGGGCACTTGAAGTCTTCGTTGTAATACTTACCATCGACCGTTTGGTTACCCCATGGCATCAAGCTCTCCCAGAAGCATAGCTCAGCTGCGACAGATGTGAAGTCTGCACAACGCGGAACACTCCAGTGGTCGCTGTCCAGCGTGCAGGGAGAGTCGTGCGTATGAGCATATACTCCTTGAGAAAATCCACACTCCTGGTAACAAGTTTCCTCCTCAGGAGGGGTAATTCCGCAGCAGTCTCGATTGGTGATAATCACTCTGACAACCGCCCGTCGTTGGAAATTGTATGGTGCCTCCCAATCGGGTTCTTGGCCCGGATTACAGGAGATGGGAGGGTCGCGAAAACATCGGATGTGGCCGATTTGCAACACCCAATCTTCAGTGCAGCAATGGCCATCGTAGAGATACGAATGGCCCTTAGCCCGAAAATGGGCAAGCTGAGATGCATGCCTGAACCATGTAGGGAAGCCCTTGTCGGCACGGTTGATGCACTCTGGGGTCGGCGTCGGATGCCAGGGAATTATGATATTCGTTCCCTTGCGTTTACACACGTAACGGGCTGTATGAAGATCGGCAGGATTGCATTCTGAACATTCTGGCGGGCAGATTCTTGGGTCAATAGGTTGTTCGCCCGATGGATCAACGCGGACTACCGGCATGTTTTGGGCATATAGGTATCGGTTAACTTCTGATTCAACCGGGTCGGTCGACAGCCACCTCGCGGAAGTAGACGTGTAAGTGCGTTGTCGCACGTAGTACAAGTGTGAGTCAATACAGAGGGAGTACCCGACTTCCGCACAGAAAAGCAGTGAATTCTCTGTCGAGCCAGTCTTCTGAAGCATCGCGCCCCACGCATCATATAGCCGAGTATCCGTGATCGCTGCAGAGATGTCCGTCAATTCCCTCGTCGACCCAATCGCGTCAAACTGATACCAGTGGCTGTCACTCCCCCGCCGCTGGCTGACCAGATTGCCGTACATCCGCGGCTCGTTCGTGTACACCACCTGCGTGTCGTCGTTCTCATCC
>CALJUK010000953.1 GCA_937975745.1 uncultured Planctomycetaceae bacterium
GAGTGGCGATTCACCCGGGCCATGGCAACCATACATCCCGGCATATTTTTGTCGCAACCGGGGATCGACACGTTGGCATCGTACCACTGGGCCATCATGACCGTCTCGATCGAGTCGGCGATCAGATCGCGCGACTGCAACGAGTAGGACATGCCCTCGGTGCCCATCGAAATGCCGTCGCTGACACCAATGGTGTTAAACCGCATTCCCATCAGGCCCGCTTCTGTACAGCCTTCCTTCACGCGTGCTGCCAGCGTGTTCAGATGCATGTTGCAGGTATTTCCCTCGTACCAGACACTCGCAATCCCGACCTCGGGCTTGTTCATGTCGGCTTCGGTCATACCGGTGCCATACAACATGGCCTGCGATGCCCCCTGGCTGGGCGGCTGAGTAATACGAGAGCTGAATTTGTTCAGTTTTTTCGAAGACATCGACAGTTCCTTGTTGTCAAAAGGCCGGCTGCAACCCGCTGGGTGAACCGCCGGATAAGTATTGCGACCGATCGGAGCAGGTTACTCGACGAGTTGAGAGGGATGAGGCGTGCGTGTGACGCGGGGGATCACCTGCGGTTGGTAAATCTCGGTATAGGCTTTTGCCTGCCGATGTGCGTCGAGTGCTGCCTGTGACTCCCAGCGTTCGTTGAGGATGAACAGACTGGCATCGTTCTGCGACTGGTAGACCTCAAACCGCAAGCAGCCCGGTTCGGCCCGAGAAAGGCGTCCTTGTTCGGCCAGCAACCCGCGAACGGTCTCGACGTCCCCCGGATCATTCACGGTCAGCAGAATATTCAAACAGATCATGAGAGAGTCCTCAGCGAAGTCGACAAGCGGCAGCGAATCTGGCGATTTTCCTCCCGAAGGAGCAAAAATCGCGGAAACCTCTTCCGGAGCGGAACGACTTCCGGGATAGGGAATATGGATGAAAAGCCGAACCGAAGATACCAAGGCGAATCGAAAATACCAGACAACAGGGCCTTTTCGAGGTTCGGTTGCAACATTTCCACTGCCGTCGTTCGCTCGGTCGCAGGACGAGCCAACGCGCGTGTGTCAACCCCCTACAACGTTGTGGACCGCTCTCGGAGAACCGATCGTCGGCATTCGCGAACATGCCGGGTGATTGTCGCCGCTCGGCATGTTATTGTTGTGGGCAGACTGATCGCTCAGTCTGCGATGCCGCGTCGCCGGTTGAACCGACGACACGGAGGGGCATGCTGCGGGACGGATCAAAGGAGTCGACGGGTGGGCCCAACTGTGCACAAAACCGACTGGATGAGATGGAGCGACCTGCAACAACTGGCCGGCAACGAGGCGATGACCTCGACCGTGCACCTCTGCGAGAGGATCCTGCGTCAGGGAGCCATCGCCGACAGTCTCGAAACGTTTCTTCAAGAATCGCTGACTGACCTGGCCAGCGAGTTGTCCGCCCAGCGGGCCGCCATTGTGCGAAAATCTCCTCCCTGGAACATCGTGCATGCGGTCGGTCGCGAATTCGGCCGCGAGTTGCCCGCCGCATTGCTCGACGAATGTCTGGACCGCGAAGCAGCCGGTGTTGTGATGTTGCACGAGCCGGCGGGCTGGTCCGCGGCTGCAACCCCCCTGCAAGTCAGCGACACACCGGGCGCAGATTCGAGCGACACACTCTTGATCTTCGGCCGAAAACTGGCCGATGACGTCCTGCCGATCATTATGGCTGCCGGACGTGCTCTGTCTCTGGCGAGGAATGTGGCCGCCACTTCCGGCCGCAATCGCCGACGGATTGAACAGTTGAAAGCCACCTTGCGGCTTGCGTCGCAGTGGAGCTCGACCCGCGAGACAGAGCCCCTCTTGCACCGAATTGCTGAAGAAGCGACCCGCGTGCTGGAAGCAGATCGGGCCAGCATTTTCATCTGGGACCGCGAACGGGGAGAGGTCGTCGCCTGCCCGGCATTGGGTGTCGACTCTGGCTCCCTTCGGCTTCCAGACACGGCTGGCATTGTTGGCGAAGTGCTCCGCACCGGCGAGAGTTTGAACGTCCAGGACGCATATACCGATCCGCGGTTCGAACGGAGCGTCGACCGGGCCAGCGGTTACACCACGCGGAATCTGCTCTGCAGCCCGCTCCGAAATGAATCTGGCAAACTGATTGGCGCGTTCGAGGTTATTAACAAACAACAGGGAGCATTCGACCCGGACGACACCGAGATCCTGACCGAGTTGGGCATTCAGGCGGCATCCGCTCTCGCCAATGCCCGGGCCATCGAGCAACTGGCGCGCAGTAATCGCCAGTTGGCGGAGCGGGTGACCCGGGGCGTCAAGATCATCGGAGAGAGCGCGGCGATTGTGGCATTGCGTACGACGATCGAACGACTGGGAGCCACCGACCTCCCGGTCTTGATTTTGGGAGAAAGCGGGACCGGAAAGGAAGTCGTCAGCCAGGCGTTGCACTTCCACGGGCCACGGGCCGAGCGGCCCTTCGTGGCTGTCAACTGCGCAGCCATCGCCGAGTCGCTTCTGGAGAGTGAGCTATTCGGTCACGAAAAGGGAGCGTTCACCGATGCGCGGGACATGCGACAGGGCAAGTTCGAACTGGCGGACGGTGGGACGTTATTCCTGGACGAAATTGGCGACATGAGCCCGGGAGGACAGGCCAAACTGTTGCGTGTTCTCGAGCAGAAGGTCATCACCCGCGTGGGGGGCTCGCAACCAATCCCGATTAACGTCCGGGTCATTGCGGCCACAAATGCCAAGCTGGCAGAATTGGTTCGGGAACGGAAGTTCCGCGAGGATTTGTACTACCGTTTGAGCGTCGTCACGCTCGACCTACCACCGCTGCGTGACCGGCCGGACGATATCATTCCGCTGGCGGAGTATTTCCTGGGCCAATTCAGTACTCAGGCAAACCGACGGACATTGAGTTTGTCAGCCGACGCCCGCAAACGCCTGCAGGCACATTCCTGGCCTGGCAATGTCCGCGAGTTGCGAAACCTGATGGAACGACTGGCCTTCTTGGCGCCCAACGATCGCATCGAAGCGGGCGATCTGGCGTTTATCCTCAGTCCGCTGCGCGACGATGCGTTGGAACTGGGCGGCGATCTGGGACTGACGGAAGCGACACGGCAGTTCCAGCAGGATCATATCCGCCGCTGCATCGACCGGGTCCGAGGCAACATGAGCGAGGCGGCTCGACTGCTGGGACTGCATCGGTCGAACCTGTACCGCAAGATGCGGCAGCTCGACATGAATGCGCCCGACGAGGCCGAATAGGTCGCAAACCAAGTGAAACTCAGAACGCAACTCGGTTATGACATGCGAGATCCCAGAGCGTTTTCCGCCGAATAAGCGAGGTGCGGGCCATCTGTTGATGCGACCCGCGTTGGAGCCCACTGGCTTTTCCAGTGCATCCGCGGAATAGGCCAACCGCGTCAGTCGGCACTTTCGGAGCCAGTGGCACACCAACATCAGGCTGAACAGAGTCTCGTGACAACGGCCCCATCGTGAGACTGCGATTGATTCCGGCATGTCGGCCGGTCTACCAACTGACCCCGGGATCGATGACCCCGGGGCCGCACGCGTCCTCACGAATCACGGCCGCATAGCGGACGTCAAACGGGCCACTGTTTCGCTACAGTCTCGCAGTACGAGCGACCAAGCGGCACGAACCGGATCGGAAAAGGAT
>CALJUK010000954.1 GCA_937975745.1 uncultured Planctomycetaceae bacterium
TCTGACAGAGCGCGGCAGGTTGCGCCGATCGGCACTGGTAAAGTCAGTGGCACGCGGCGTCTCGACGCATCGTGCCGGGCTCACGCAAAGGCGCAGAGACGCAAAGAGGAGAGGTGAATTCGAATGATGAACACGGAATGATGAATGTTGAAGTGAACGTGGGGTGAATTGCCTTTGGCATGGAGAGAGACGATGCGCGGAGGGGAGGCACTGGAAACTCAAATGGCGCCCGGCGACGATGAATGGCCGTCCGGGTGTCGTCGGGTGGGAGTGTTCGACTGGCAGTCTCGTGCGGCTGCACCGTCCCGGTTCAAGAATCGGGGTCGCCCTGCGGTGGCGCGCAGTTTTTTCAACTCTTCTGTGATCCAATAACGCGCTATGCGCATCCTGGGATACGACTACGATTCAAAGGAAGGAATGATCGGATTCGGCCCTGCATTCCGCTGGCGAGGATGACAGAATCGACGTGAGGAAGGACTGATGGCCAAGAACGCGTTCCACGGACAAATCGATGAACTCAAAGCGGCTGTTCAAGCGGCGGGGCTTCGCGGAGAGTGGTCGGAAGATGCTGATTCTGGAAAACACACGTACAAGACTCAGACCGGAGGAATTTTGAATTGGTGGCCCAGCAAGGGCACGCTCCAATTCCAAGGGAAGCCAGCGGCAAAAGAAGGTCTAGAATCGAAGGTTGTCGAGCAACTCAACAACCCCGATGGCGGTGCAGCGGAGTTCTACCACGCTCCGTCCAAGGCAAGCACGGCCCAGAGCATATTTGTTGTCCACGGACATGATGCCGACGCTAGAGACCAGCTTGAACTTGTTCTCCGGAGGCTCAAGCTGGAACCATTCATCCTGATGAATACAACTGGTGGAGGAAAAACGATCATCGAGGCACTGGAAGGACAGATTGGCCGTGATTACTCGTCAGCGTTTGGCATCGTACTGATGACTCCAGACGACATGGGTTACGCAATCTCGCATGGTCCGGAAAAGATCGAGGCGCGAGCACGCCAGAACGTGATCCTAGAAACTGGGATGCTCCTGTCCTCACTCACACGCGAACGTATGGCACTCATTGTGAAAGGCCACGTCGAGATCCCATCGGACATCGATGGAATCATTCGTTTTCATTACAACGACCACATCCGTGAAATCGTCCCAAAACTTTGCAAACGACTTGGCGAAGCGGGGATCGCAATTGACCCGGACCGCATTTCCGAAGCATCCGTCTGATGCACTGGTTATTTGCTCTCACCAACTATTCGCACACCGTCGTACAGATTCTAGCTTGTAAGAAGTCGACTCGGACTCCGCTCCGAATGACGCATGCCAAATTACGTCGATGTCAAACCTGAACTCCTTCGCTGGGCGGTCAACCGTTCTGGCAAGCCTGCAGAAGAGTACAAAGAGGCAGTGACTGATTGGATTGCTGGCGAGGCGAAGCCAACCTATCGACAGCTCGAAGCATTCGCCCGGCGGGCAATGGTTCCGTTCGGCTATCTGTTCCTGGACGAGCCGCCTCGCGAGGAACTTCCGGTCCCGGATTACCGCACACGAATCGATGGCGGCGTCCAACAGCCATCGCCGAACCTCATTGAGACAATCTTCGAGATGCAGCGGCGGCAGGATTGGATGCGAGAGTACCTGCTCGAAGCAGGGCAAGAGCCGCTGGACTTTGTCGGGTCGGCAAACGTCGGTGACAAGATCCTTCCACTGGCCAAGCGGATGCGGGCGGGCCTGAATCTGAATGATGATTGGGCAGAGCAACAGTCAAGCTACGAGGAGGCTCTCCGGTTTCTCCGCGAGCGAATCGAAGAATGCGGCATTCTGATTTTCATCAACGGCATTGTTGGAAACAACACGAAGCGAAAGCTCGACCCTGACGAGTTCCAAGGTTTCGTCTTTATTGACGATGTCGCTCCACTGATCTTCGTAAACGGAAGCGACTACAAAGTCGCACAGATGTTCACCGTCGCTCACGAACTGGCCCACATCTGGACCGGCCAGAGTGCTCTCTTCGACCTGACTGCGACGCAACCAGCGAACATCGACATCGAAAAGTACTGCAACCGCGTCGCAGCGGAGTTCCTGGTTCCCGCCTCAAAGCTGGATGAGGCTTGGCAACTTGCGCCTCACGGCGACCAAGCCTTCACGTCGATTGCCCGGAAGTTCAAAGTTAGCCCGATTGTGGTTGCGCGGAGAGCAAAAGACCGGCAGTTGATTTCTCGCGATCAGTTCTTCGGATTCTATCAGCGATACATGGAACGGGAACGGCGTCAGATTGAACGCCAGCAGCCCGGTGGGAATTTCTGGAACACCCAAAACACGCGTCTTGGCAGACGATTCGGACAGGCTGTCATCAGCGCGGCCCAAGAGGGGCGGCTCTCCTACTCGGATGCGTATGACCTCACTCGGCTCTACGGCGAGACGTTTGACAAGTACGCTCGCCACTTGAGGAGGAGTGGGTGATGAGCGCTACGGGATTCTACGTGCTGGACGCAGACTCGTTCATCCGTGCAAAGCGGCATCACTACGCATTCGACTTCTGCCCCGGTTACTGGGACGCATTGCTCCGTTCGTTTCGCGAGGAACGCCTGTGCAGCATTCAGCCGGTCAAGACAGAGCTGGAACGCGGCAGAGACGACTTGACTGACTGGGTTACCGACGCCGTTCCCGAAGAGTTCTTTGATTCGGTCGATGATGCGAACGTGACTGCTGCGTACGCCGATATCATCAGTCGTGTGCAGTCGAATTCACAGTATGACGAAGGAGCAAAGCAGAGATTCGCAAGGGCGGCTGACCCCTGGCTGGTTGCATACGCTTATGTTTCCGGATACGTCGTCGTAACGCACGAAGTGTCAGCGCCGTTATCGAAGGCAAGCATCAAACTGCCGGATGTAGCGAATGAGTTCGACGTGGAATGCGTGACTCCTTTCGACATGCTCCGCGCATTGCAGGTACGCCTGCGCCTCGACACGCGGACACGCAAAAAATAGCCGATCCGCAGGATGCCCCGGCCGGATCGAAAAGCGACAAGAAGCCTCACCATCGACGTGGTCTTGATAATTTCGAACGATGTCACGACACCGGTCGGGAACGGGGGGAGCGATGGTGAGGAAGTATGTTGCGTTTGATATCGAGACGGCGAAGGTGGTCCCGGAGCATGTTCGGGACTTGAAGGCTCATCGGCCTTTGGGGATCTCGTGTGCGGCGACGTATTCCGACGCAGAGGATGGACCGCGGTTGTGGTATGGGCGGACCGGGTCACAGACGCCGGCTGGTCAAATGAGCCGAGCGGACGCCGGCGAACTGGTCGGCTTTCTTGTGGACGCCGTGCAAAACGGTGCAACGGTTTTGACCTGGAACGGGCTGGGGTTCGACTTCGACATTCTGGCCGAAGAATCGGGGATGCTGGAGGAGTGCCGTCAACTCGCGGTGGGGCATGTGGACATGATGTTCCACGCTTTCTGCGAACTCGGCTATCCGATCGCGCTGGACCGGGCGGCACAGGGCATGGGACTGCCGGGCAAGTCGTCGGCCGTGCCGCAGCACATGGCTCCGCAGTATTGGGCGGACGGGAGGACGGAGGAAGTTCTCGACTATGTCTCGGGGGACGTGCGGGCGACACTTGAACTGGCACGCACTTGCGAAAAACAGCGGAAGTTGCGCTGGGTCGCTCGGAGTGGAAAAGCCCGCGATTTCAGCTTGGGTTCCGGCTGGTTGAGTGTCGAGGCGGCCATGCGATTGCCGGAGCCGGATACTTCGTGGATGAATGATGCGATGCCGCGATCGAGGTTTACGGGTTGGCTGTGAATGGACGGTGATTGCGGGATGGCACGAGTTCCGTGAACCGGTGTGGCGAAGCCGGTGAGTGAGAAGGATCGGCTGTGCCGGCTGACTGCTCGAATTACGCCGCTTGAACCCGCCGGCCTCCATAAGTGCGAGACACCGTGCCCAATATCGACTGCGAACGCTTCGCGCCGTTGATCAAGCAGATCTATAGCGTTGTGGGTGAACTCGAAGAGATGTTCCCCGGGCGGCCGTTTACGCCTGATGG
>CALJUK010000955.1 GCA_937975745.1 uncultured Planctomycetaceae bacterium
CACAATCTTGACGAACTTTGAGACGCAGACGCCATCTTTATAATTCACGATTGACAACTGACGTATGGCAGCCAGGGCTTGCACCTGATTGTCGACCTGGGAGAGTGGTGGCATGGCGAGACTGGACTGCCGTTACCGTTAGGAGCCAACGCGATCCGCAAGGATCTCGGCCCGGACGTGATGGAAGAAGTGACCGCTTTGTTAAAGCAGAGCATCCAGTACGGATTGGATCATCGCCAGGAAGCACTCGCCCACGCATTGAAGTACGGCCGCGATCTCGACCCGGGACAGGCCGACAAGTTTGTCGGAATGTACGTCAACGACTGGACACTCGACTTCGGCGAAGTCGGTCGCAAAGCCGTGCAGACTCTGCTGCGACGGGGATACGAAGCGGGTGTCATTCCGACCGCGATCCAGCCGGAGTTCATCGGCTAAGTCGATTTCTTCAGCCGTCGATTCATACCGCAAGTGTGTCTGAATCGCCGTTGGCTGTTGTCGGCAAGGCAGCAGCCCTCATGGCGGCCTGTCGGCAGCCTGTTTTCGAATTCATCCGCGGTCTATCACTCTTCTGCCCAATGACGAAAGGGTTCCGATGGCGCCAACCTCAACACCTGCTGATTACCTCCGTGGTTTGTTTGGGCTTGAGGGGCGGACTGCGGTCGTCATCGGCGGGACGGGCGTCCTGGGCGGCGCGATGGCCGACGCACTCGGCTCCGCCGGAGCCCACGTTGTCGTCGTCGGCCGCAATCAGGAGTCGGGCGAAGGCTGTGTCGAGCGGATCCAGTCGCAGGGTGGTTCGGCCGAGTTTCAGGCAGCGGACAGCACCCAGCGGTCCGACCTGGAGCGAATTGCCGACGTCCTGAAGCAAGCCGGTCGTCTGCCCGACGTTCTCGTCAATGGTGCCGGTGTCAACGCGGCAACGCCGTTTCTGGATATTTCGGACGATGAGTGGGACCGGATCTTCAACGTCAATCTGCGGAGTGTGAAGCTGGGCTGTCAGGTGTTTGGTAAGCAACTGCTCGACGCGGATGCACCGGGCGCCATGATTAATGTCACCTCGGTCAGTGCCGAACTTCCGCTCTCGCGGGTCTTCACGTATTCCGCAACAAAGGCTGCGGTCCTTAACCTGACACGCAATCTGGCACGGGAGTGGGCGCCGCATAAGATTCGTGTGAATGCGCTGTCACCCGGTTTTTTCCCGGCGGAACAGAATCGCAAGGTCCTTACACCCGATCGCGTAGAGAGTATCATGACACACACGCCGATGAAGCGATTCGGATCGCCCGAGGAACTCGCTGGGGCGGTGTTGTTGATGGCCTCTCCCACCGCGGGGAGTTCTCTCACCGGTGACAATACACTGGTCGACGGTGGCTTCGCGCCGATGACGCTTTGACGGCGGCCTGGCCGCTCCGCAACGAGCAGCCGGCAGGACTCATCCGTCGGCGAACTCGACCGTTTGTTGTTGCCGATTCCCCGCCGTTATCTGGCCCGCCTGAACCCCAAACGCGTCCCGCATGTCTTCACGGACGTGCTGATCATCGGTGGCGGGATCGCTGGTTTACGGGCCGCGATGGCGATCGACGATTCGCTCGAAACAATCATTGTGACCAAGGACGCATTGGAACAGTCCAACAGCGTTTATGCGCAGGGCGGAATCGCCGGCGTTCTCGATCCGGACGACAACGTCTCGAACCACTTCGCCGACACAATTTCCGCCGGACAAGGCCTGTGTCATCCAGAAATCGTGCGAG
>CALJUK010000956.1 GCA_937975745.1 uncultured Planctomycetaceae bacterium
CAGGCGACTGTCATTAGTGGTGGTCGCGATAAGCCTGAACCCGGATTTGAAGATCTCTCCGCATCCGACAGCGATGTCCGCCTGATTCTCGATGACAATCTGCTGGGTGACGACGACAGCGACCCGCATGTACAACTCGGTCTGGGAGACTCTGACAGCGACGTTCGTCTGGCGGAAGACGAAGGATCGTTCATCGACGCCGGTACCGGCAGCGACATCGACCGCTCTGCTGGTCTGGACGACACCGTCAGCGACATCGTCTTGTATCCCGCCGGCGGAAATCAGCCGCAGGTTGACGACGGGGGAATGGACAGTGACAGCGACGTGGCCTTGACGGGGCTGTCCAGCGGCCCGGACAGTGACAGCGATGTGGCCTTGGCTGGGCTTTCCAGCGGCCCGGACAGTGACAGCGACGTGGCCTTGGCTGGCGTGACAGGCAGCGACAGCGACGTCTCGTTCGTCACCGACGACTCCGATACCGACAACGCCACGACCGGTAGCGACAGTGACGTTCGGTTGTTCGCCGATTCCGAAAGTTCCATCGACCCCGGCAGCGACAGCGACGTGCAACTGATGGGAAGTGCCAAGCTAACGGGTGAAGATCTCAGCAGCAGCGACGTCCAGATGTTGTCCGACGATTCGAGCCTGTCTGTCGACGACTCGGGCCTCCGCCTGGAACTGGACGAAGACGACAGCGACGGAATGGATGCTTCCGTCCTGGCTTCCGACGACAGCGGATTGGGACTGCCGGGCGACAGCGGCATCTCGCTGAGCGCCGAAAGTGGCATTTCGCTCGAAGCGGTCGAAGACAGTGGCATCTCGCTGGAAGTCGGTGGCAGTGATATCGCCTTGGACGACGCACTCGACAGCGGTCTGTCGCTCGATTTGGGTGAGGACAGCGGGCTCGCCCTGGCAGACGATGACGAAATCCTCACACTGGATGCTGACAGCGATATCGCGTTGGATGACGGCGGTTCCAGTGGTATTGCCCTGGAAGCGATGCTCGATGATGACGACAATCTCGACGCAACCGTCCCGATGATGGACTCCCATGCGTTGTCCGGGCAGGACGATGCCACCAAGATGGAGGTTCCCGCGCTGGATGACGAGTTCGAAGTCGATCTGGAAGCGGGCGATGGTGACGAGCAGACCAGCGTTCTGACTTTCGATGACGACGCAGACGAGCATTCCGCCACGGTTGTTCGCAAGTCGGCTACTGCCGACGATGACGACTTCGGGTTCGAAGACTTTGGCGATGGCGACGACGTCGAGTTCGACGAAGCGGCCTTGTCCGACGATCAGTTCGCCGCCTCGGAAGAACTGGACGTGTTCGACGCGGATGATTCGGACTTCGATGAAAGTTTCGAATCGGGCGAAAGCCACGCCGACTTTGTCGCTCCGCTCACATCGGCCTCAGCCGGCCGTGTCGCGGCGCCCGTCGAACAGGAATGGGGTGCTGCCACATTCGCAGGTCTCGTCATCGCGACACTGCTGATGTCCGCTTGTGGTACGGTCATGTTCGACCTGGTCCGCAGCATGTGGCATTGGAGCGAACCGACGCCCTACAGCAGCATGCTGCTCGACGTGGTTCGTGGCTTGTTCTAACGACGTCGTCTGCCTGTCGACAACGCTGCCCGGGATTTCCGAATGGCCCCTGTCTCGGGCGGAGGAACCTGCGAGCGGCTGCTTTGCGAGACTTCGTTGTGCTGGGCAATCCGGGACGAAGTCCGCAGGATGGCCCGGTCCGTTTCAGTGAGCGATTCCCGACTTGACCGATCTTCCCGGACTCGCAAAAATCCGAACCACACCGCTCCATTGGCCCCGTGGACTCGTCGGAATCCTGGAACTGTATGCCCCCTTCCCAAGCGTTCCATTTCTGCCGCGCGATGCGTCTGCTGTGTGAAGACGCTGTCTCGCGCATGGCCGACTTCAGCCATATCCGCATGGATGAAGTCGCAGTCGCTTTCGCGCAGGCCCGCCGCCATGTTTCGCACGGATTGCAGGCCAAGTTGACACCGATGCGGTTCGAAGGGGGATCGCTCGTCATGCAGCGCGGTGGGCAGAAGTGGACCGTGCAGCGTCTGTTCGAGCGCGATCGCGAGATGCTGTACATCCTGACGTTCTATCTTCCCCGATTCCAGAACCAGCCCTTCCGCGAAAAATTGATCACCGTCTTTCACGAGCTGTACCACATCGGACCGTTCTTCGACGGTGATATCCGCCGGATGGAAGGGCGGTATCACGTCCACTCGTCCAGCCAGCAGGAATACGATCGGCAGATGGGAGAATACGCCGACCGTTATCTGATAATGTGCCCGGACGAGTTGCTGTACGACTTCCTTCGGTACGACTTCCACCAGCTCAGCCGGCGCCACTGAGCGGTTGTTGGCGTGCAGGTGCCAATCCCCAAGTTGATCCGCATCACCGCCAAAAAGTCGGCCTGATGGTCGGCACTGCCTGTTGTCTCGCGATTCGGTCTCAGACGGGGGAAATCTCGGCCAACGCGGCAACCGTCCGGTCAATCTCATCGGGCGTTGTAAACGGCCCGACACTGAAGCGGACCGTGCCTCCCCCGTCGGCAGTCCCCATTCGTCGATGAACGAGCGGCGCGCAATGCAGACCGGCACGGACCTGGATGCGGTAGGTTTCGTCCAGAATGCCGGCTAGAATCTGCGGCTCGAACTCGTCCGATGTGACACTGACGACACTGACTCGCGGAGTTTTCGAATCGGTCGGACCAATGATCGACAGACGGGTCCGAGATTGGATCCCCTCGATCAATCGCATCGTCAGGAAGTGTTCGTGCTTGTTCACATCGGCGATCGTCCGTTCCAAGAGGTAGTCAATCGCCGCCGCCAGCCCAATCAGCCCGGGTGCATTGTGGTTCCCTGGCTCGTACTTGTCGGGGAGGCGATCCGGTTGGACATCCTGCTCGCTCTGGCTGCCTGTTCCCCCCTGCCTCACGCTATGGAGTTGGTCCTCAAGACCCTCTCGCACGTAAAGTAGGCCGGTTCCCAACGGCCCGAGCAGACCTTTGTGACCCGAGCAGGCGAAGACATCGATCGGCAGGTCAGCCAGCGATTGGGACACATGCCCGGCCGACTGCGCTCCGTCGACGACAAACGGGATTCCCTTCTGGCGGGCTATCTCGCCAATCTCCGCAATCGGCTGGAGAGTCCCCGTCACGTTGGATGCCTGCGTGACTACGATCAGCCGCGTTCGCGAACAAATCGCAGCCTTAATGGCGGCCGGCTCGACGAGCCCCTCGTCGTTGCAGTCGACACGGTCGACTTCGACTCCACGGCGACGTTCCAGTTCGCGTAACGGCCGTAACACCGAGTTATGTTCGATGACCGTCGTGACAACGTGATCGCCAGGAGCCACGATCCCGTGAATGGCCAGGTTCAGGCTGTCCGTCCCGTTGAACGTGAATGCAATTCGTTCGGGAGGACCCGCACCCAGTAGCCGAGCGGCCTGCTGACGGCATTGGGCGACGCGATGTTCCAACTGCGAAGCTTCGCGATAGTTGCCCCGTCCGACAGGAGCGCCACATTCCCGGTTGTAGCGATCCATTACATCGTAGACGGTCGCTGGTTTCGGGAAGCTCGTCGCGGCGTTGTCGAGGTAGATGTGATCCAGTTCGGACATGAGTCAGCCACCAATGGAGTACATCGGGCGGTCTGGCTGGATGAAACGGGCCGTGTTGATTTCGTGACCCTCCTTCTTGTTGGCAATGCATGCGTGAACAGCCTGGATGATCGCCGCGTCGCTGGCTCCGTCCCGGATCAGTGCCTTGATGTCCGTCTCGTCCAGACTGAACAGGCAATTTCGCAGCTTGCCGTCGGCCGTCAACCGAAAGCGATTGCAGCTTTGGCAAAATGGCTGGCTGACTGAGGCGATCAAGCCGATTTTTCCCCGACCATCCCAGAAACGAAACTCCGTGGCCGGGGCTCGTTTGTCCTGCTGGCCAACCGGTTCCAGTGGACCGATCTCGGCAGAGAGCCTTTCAATGATTTCGTGGGCGAAGAGGACCTTGTCGCGCTGCCAGGCGGCATCGGCATCCAACGGCATGAATTCGATAAAGCGGACCTCCACGCCGGTGTCGCGGGCAAAGTGTCCGAAGGGAACGATCTGGTCTTCGGTCAAATTGCGAACCGCGACGGCGTTGACCTTTACGGAGTCGAAGCCGACTTCCTGCGCCTTCTGAATGCCAGCCACGACCTTTTCGTAACCCTCGCGCCGCGTGACCTTCTTGAAGACTTCCGGATCGAGCGCATCCAGGCTGACGTTGAGCCGTCGCAAACCTGCGTCGTACAGATCCTGCGCCTGGTCGGCCAGCAAAATGCCGTTGGTGGTCAATCCAATGTCGGTGATCGCCGGATTGCGGAGAATCATTTCGACTAACTGGTGCAGATCGCGGCGGACTAATGGCTCGCCACCGGTCAGGCGAATTTTGTTGACGCCCGACTGGGAGACAATGTCAACAAACCGGGCGATCTCCTCGAACGTGAGGAGTTCGGATCGGTCCATAAACTGCACTTCACCCGCCGGCATGCAGTAGAAGCAGCGGATGTTGCAGCGGTCTGTCACGCTGATTCGCAGATTGTTGTGTGTTCGACCGAACGAGTCGACGAACTGTGGGGCTGTCATGCTCATTGCCTCGACTTCCCTTTCTGCCGGCTTGTCTCACCCGCCGTGTGTTTCACCGACCGTGTATTTCACCGACTGTGTGTTTCACCAGCTGCATTGGGAGGCAGTGCTGAGGGGACGCCCGGATGAACCCACTCGGTCCTGCCATCGTCCCAGTTCTCCTTTTTCCAGATCGGGACGACCTCTTTTAGCCGATCGATCAATGACCGCCCGGCCTCGAATGCCTCGGCCCGATGTGGGCTACTGACGGCGACAGCCACGATGATGTCGCCCAGTTCCAAATGCCCGAGGCGGTGCACGATGCCGACTTTTTCGATCGGCCACTTCTGGCGCGTTTCCTCGGCCAGTCCCTGCATCTGTCGAATGGCCATCTCCGGATAGGCATCGTAGTCGAGCGCGACTGTCCGGCGGCCGGCTGTCATCTCGCGCACGGTACCAAGAAACAGCACGACGGCTCCGGCCGCATTCGAGCGGACTTGCTCTGTGAGTGCGTGGTAATCGATCGGATCGGATGTCAGTTCGATGAGAGGTGTCATAATCGGTGAGCGTCTTTGACTGTCAGGCTCCAGAATGAATCAGCGGCGGGCGGACTTCAGTAGAGAGTCGAGTTCGGCTGGCTCACTTTCCAGCCACGATCTCGTCAATCAACCACCGCTGACCGGCGGAAAACAGGCGACCTCGCTGTCAGGTGTCAGCGACGTTCCATCGGTGACATATTCCGAATTGACGGCAACGAGCAGCGCCGGGACAACGACCGCTAGACTGGGGAACCTGTCCGCCAGCTGACTTCGCAGACTGCCCACCGTTGCATCGTCAGGCAACTCCAACGTCACCTGCTCGCAGTCCGCCAGATCGCGAGCCCGCGCAAACAGCCGAACCGACACTTTCATGTGACTACCAGTTTCTGTCGGCTCGGTTTCAGGCTTTGACGGAGTTCCGGCAGCAGACCGTAGGCCAAGGCCAATAGCTTAATGGGGTGTATCGTCGGAGTGAGCGTTCCCTGCTCCATCTGCATCTTGCAGCTACTGCACTCCGTCGTGCCGGCGTCCATCGAACTCGACCGCATCCGCGAGATGAGATTCCAGCCGACTTGGACCGACGTCTGAAAGTGGTTCGCAGACAGGCCATAAGCGCCCGCCATTCCCGAACAACCCTCATCGATTGTATCCACCTCGAGTTCCGGAATCAAAGACAGCAGATCGAACAACGGCGTCCCCTGATTCAACGCTTTAAGATGACAGGGCGTGTGATAGCCGACTTTCAATGGCAGCGGGGCGAAATCGGTCCGCAACCGACTTTCCCGGAACAGTTGCGTCAGAAAGGCCCCCGCTTCGATGGTTCGATCGGCGACGACTTTCACATCTGGATGCTCGACAAACGCCGGGTATTCTTGCGTCAGGCAGATCGCGGCGGCTGGCTCGGTACAAACAATGGGGCACCCTTCCCGGGCGAAGTCCGCGAGTTCGCGGAGATTGTGCTCGGCCAGGACTCGCGCGGCGGCCAGGTCTCCCACCGAAATCATTGCCATTCCCGAGGCTTGCTGACCGGGCGGAACGTGCACCGGTATGCCGTTGTGCTGCAAGACAGCCACAAACGCGCGGGCCAGATCGGGGTCGTGGTAGTTGGCGTAATAGTCGACGAAATAAATGACGGGCTTATGTTTCCGCGGAATGGTCGAAGGTGGAGTCCGCAGCGAGCGGTGCATCGACATCAGAAACGGTCTGCGGGCAAAAAGTGGCAACTTCCGCTTCTGCGCGATCCCCAGAAGTTTCTCTGCCAGCCAGCGGAACTGAGGACTCTCGATGGCCCAGTTGATTGCCAAAGACAACGTGCAGCCCAATGTCCCAAACGAATGCGCCCGAGACAGAATCCAGTCGGATCCCGTCAGACCGCTGGCCTCGACTCCGGCGGCCTTCGCCTCGATCATCAAGTGGGGAATGTCCACATTGGTTGGGCATTCCAGCTGACATTGCTTGCAGTTGAAGCAGAGGTCCGCCAATGCCTTCATCTCGGGCGACCGCAATGTCGCTGGCGAGATGTGTCCGATTCCATAACTCCGCATCACATTGGCTTTGGCCCGGGGACTGGCATCTTCCAGCGGAGCGTTGCGAAAGACCGGACACATCCGTGTCGCCGGATCGAGTGTCCGGCAGGAACCGCAGCCGTTGCAG
Source organism: uncultured Planctomycetaceae bacterium (assembly GCA_937975745.1). Classification (GTDB taxonomy): domain Bacteria; phylum Planctomycetota; class Planctomycetia; order Planctomycetales; family Planctomycetaceae; genus CALJUK01. The sequence continues at coordinate 6,822 of CALJUK010000956.1, forward strand.
TTCGACGCTTCGTTGAGCATCTCCTGCGGAGTCCAGTTCAACTGCAGATGAACCAGCTCCGGATGGGCTTGTGGTTGAGGCCGCAGCCAGTCGACGGGCAGGTTGGGTTGTGCGCTGACGATCTTGCCGGGGTTCAGCAGATTGTGCGGATCGAACAGCTCCTTGATCTGCTGGAACACGGGGAAGAGTTCGCCATACTGTCGGCGAACAAACGACGAACGGGACAGGCCGTCACCGTGTTCGCCACTGATGCTCCCCCCCTACTCCCGAACCAGAGAGTAGCGTTCTTCTGCGAAGTCTTCCACTCGTTGGACATTGTCCGCGGTGATGGCCGGCAGAAACGGCCGCATGTGAACCTGGCCCGCGGCCGCATGGGCATACAGTGACGCTGTCACCTGAAACTTCTGCAGCACGCGTTGCGAGCGGATCAGATACTCGTGCAACTTGTCGGCGGGGACGGCCATGTCCTCGACGAGCGGTATGGGACGTGTCTCTCCCTTTAACTTGGACAGCAGCGGCACAACCGTACGAGGGAGGGACCACAGGAATTCGACATCTCGCGGCGTGTAGGCTTCCATTGCCACAATGGCCGAGCACTTTGCCGAATAGACCGCCTGGACCACCATCCGCAACCGGTTGCGGACCTGAGTATCGCTGAAGCCGATTTGCTCGACAATCACAGCCGCTTCTGACGCCGGTGCGATGAGTTCTTCGAAACGCGGATCGGACTCGCGGGCCAGATTCAACAACCGCCGGTCCAGCAAATCGCAGGCACTCGGTTGCTGAGGTGTGACGGCCTGGACGGCACGGACGGCTTGCTCCAGATTGCCGAACAGAAGCAGGACAACACCTCGATGTGCCGGCAGGGGAGCGGTCAGCAGCGTCGCCGACGTGAACAGGCCCAGTGTCCCCTCAGAGCCGACCATCAACCGCTGCAGATGCAACCGGTCGTTCGTCCGGACACCCCGTAGAAAATAGCCACACGTATTACGCACCAACGGCGGCTGATACCGTTCGATCAGCGGGGCGTTGTCTTCGAGCAGCTTGGCGAGATGGCTGACAATGTTCCGCTTGGTCGAATGCTCCGACTGTCCACCGTTTGAGCCGTTTCCTGCGGTCGATCCGTTGCCATCCCGATTGCTGCGGGACAGAAAGTCCAGGGACTCGGTTCCCGCGGAGAGGGATTCGCCGCTGGCCAAGACCAACTGGATGTTTTCAACGTGGTCGCGGGTAGAACCGACGCGGACAGAATGCGAACCGGCGGCGTCGATCGCCAGCATGCTGCCGATGGTCGTGACTTCGATACTCGATGGATCGGGCGGGAAGTAGCGGCCTCGCTCGCTGAGATACTGATGGAGTTGTGCCCCGACAACACCCGCCTGGACCCGCACGCGCGCATCACTCTCAGAGACGATCTGATTCATATGCCGCGAGAAGTCGATGATCAGGCCCGGTCCCAGGGAGGCACCGGTAAGGCCGGTTCCCGCTCCACGCGGCGAGATGGGAATCCCCGTATCCTGGGCGTAACGGGCAATCGTGACGACATCGTCGTGATTCCGGGGGAATACGACGCCCAGCGGACTGACCTGGAACAAGCTGGCATCGCTGGAGAATAACTCGACGGCGATCGGATCGCAGCGAACCTCTCCCTCCAGTTGGCCGGCCAGGTCTTCGGTAATCCTCCGTCGCAGTTCGTCCACACGGGCCTCAACGAATGCACAAAAGGCGCAGAATCACGCACCTGCTGCGGGTGTCTCGCCAGCCGAGTGCTTCAGGCGAATCGCCTCCTGGCGATAGCGTTCATTCAGTGACAGATCGAACTTCGAACGCTCCACTTCCGAGCCAGCATCGGCATAGCGCGCATGGCAGCGATAACAAACGAGAACGTCCTTCTTGAAAGTGTATAACAGCAGGTCAGCGAAAGCGAAGGCCAGTAAGACTCCCAATGCCCAGATTGGCTCGTACATCGCCCAGGCAATCGTACTGAGCAGAATCGCCAAACCGACCAACGCCACGCCCACTGTGGGGGGAAAGTCCTTCTGCCGCCATAAGTCCTCACACTCGCAGATCAAACAAGCCTTCAGCGGTCGGTGTGTCACGGCCTCGGCCGCCGGTGTCCGGGTCCAACTGCATTGCCGGCAGGCGAGCTGGGGAGTTTCTGCCGACGGTCGGTCCGAGTTGGTTGTCTTGCATTTCGGGCAGGCGTAAACGACACGCATGATGGTCTTCTTCGCTGTTGGACAGTGGATGCCGGGGATCAATGTTGAAGGACGTTTGACGGACGAGCGGAACAGACGCTTTGCTCGACACTTCGAATCGAAGCCGAGACTTCACAGCGGCAAGTGGAGTTCCTGCCACAACAGGCGGGCCGTCAGTTCGCCAATGAATGTCATGATGACGCCGGCGAACAGCACGCCGGTCGCGGCCTGGGTGTTTCTGTACCGAAGAATCTGCCACGTCAGAGCGAACATGATCAGCGGCCCGACAACTCCCGCGGACCAGCGCAGTCCCAGCCAGATCCAGTGTGTCTGCGCGCTGAGTTCACTCCAGGCCACCGCCAGACACAACGCGGAAACAACACACCGCAGCCCGACCGCCAGTCCAAAGTACCAGGTCAAGGTTTGCAGCGGGCGGAGGGACATTGTCTTGGCCGTCAAATACCAGTGCCCCAGCAGCATTCCCGTCATGGCCGAGCCAAGCAAGGCGGCCGTCGAAAAGTCGGAGGCAACACGCAGCCAGGCGATTCCGGTTGCCGTTTCACGCCCCGCCAAGGGGGTTGACCCGTCATTCAGAAAGGCCAGCATCGAGAGTGAAATCGCTGCGATGGTGTAGACGATGGTATTTCCCGCGGGCCGTCGCTGCAGAGTCCACATGACCGACCCGACGTAGGCCAGGCAGGCCAGCAAGCCCGAGCCCATTACTCCGGGGGTCAACCAGCCCTCGACAGCCGCCGCGTTGCCGGAGAGCTTTCCGAAGGTCAGCAGGGCCACGACAGACAAGGCCATGACAAACATCATCTGGATGCGAAAGAAGCCGGCCGTCACCTCAGCCCGAGGCATGGCGACCCACATCATCGCAATTCCAGCGATTAGTTGCAGACAAAACCACGCAATCATGCGAATCGTTCACTCCTGCCTGTCGACAACCCGACGCTTCCGCCGATCGAGCGTCATCCGCGCGGCCGTTATTTGCGAGAATTGATGATCGCCATTGCTTCGGCCCGGCTCGCCTGATTCGACTTGAACAGCCCTCGGACGGCGGACGTGACGGTGAGGCTTCCCGGTTTGCGAATCCCGCGGATTGTCATACAGGTGTGTGTCGCCTCGATCATTATGACGACACCCTTGGCGTCCAGTTCGGTGGCTAGCAGGTCGGCGATGGTGTGGGTCATCCGCTCCTGGACTTGCGGCCTGCGGGAGACTTCCTCGACAACACGGGCCAGTTTGCTCAGGCCGGCGACACGTCCGCGTGGAATGTAACCGACGTGCGCCACCCCCATGAACGGAAGCAGATGGTGCTCGCACATGCTGGTGAAACTAATGTCACGGACCAGCACCAGTTCGTCGTATTCTTCCTGAAACGACTTGGCCAGGTGACGCGCCGGGTTGAGATGCAGGCCGGAAAATAGCTCGGCATACATCCGGGCGACTCGAGCCGGCGTTTCCTGGATTCCTTCGCGATCGGGGTCTTCGCCGACGGCGGACAGAATCTCGCGGACGGCTCGCTCGATCCGGGGAAGATCGACTTCGGATGAAATGTCTTTACATTCGGCCCCGCCGGCTTCCGAACAATCGCTGGCGGACGTTTTACTGAGTTGCTTGGTCATCGGGCTCTCGGCATCGCGTGATGGGAACCGGGCCTGTCAGGACAGTGTCAATCAGTTCCATGCTGATCAGGACAATGCCGACAGGTCGGGGATTGGGGAGGGTCGGAAACTCCCTGTCCATCATAGGCGATCCGGGCCGACTGCCAAGGGAACCGGCTCAATCCGCGCTGGCAACGGCCTGCGCTGGCAACGGACGTGTTGTTCAGCCGGCCTCACGGATTCCGCTTGCCAGTTCGTCGAGCCATGCACGCCAGGCCAAGACCTCCCATAAGCAGTAATGCCAGACTGGAAGGTTCCGGCACCACCGCATTGGGGACGACGGCGATGTCCCAGACCCCGTCAAACTTAGGGCCACTTCCAGTCGGAGCCATCGGGTCATCGGGACCATTTTCCCGCGACGACGAGACGACTGTCCGAGCACCAGTAATCCGGTCAACACGAATCACACCCCGCAGAACGCTATTCGAAACACCAGACGTTCCGGAGTTGTCGATCGAAGAAACAACCAGAAAGTCCCCGTTGTTGTCAAAAGTCAGGCCCGTCTCGCCTGCCAGAGAGCCAAAGCCCACACCGCCCCCGTTGGGGATCACCGTCCGAAAACCGGTCGACTTATTCACCGAAACGATCCGGTTGCGATCAAGAAAATAGACGTGGTCGGTATCGCTGGGGTCGATAGCCAAAGAAATGAGATCGATGAAAAATGTCCCGGACCCGGCGCCGTCCCCCGTCACTTTTGTGCGGGCGCCTGTCACTGGATTGACACTGATAATCGAATCCGTGAACTCGTCATTCGTGAAAATGGTGCCGGCATGATCGACGACCAGCGACGTGCTGTTTGTCCAGTCCGGTCCGACGTCATTGTTGTCAGAAATAATCGTCCGTGCACCGGTGACAGGATCGACCCGCATGACAACGTCCAGTCCGCGATCTGTCACCAGCAGGAAGCCGTCGTGATCGAAGGCGAGGCCACGTGGATCGACAAAATCGGGCCCCGATTGTGAATCGCCCGAGACGATCGTGCGGTCTCCTGTCTCAGGATCCACCTTGAAAATGAACTGGCTTCCAGAAAACGAATCGCTGACACCGTAAATCACGTTGTTGGCATCCAAAACGATCGAGAACGGTGCCGGAGTGCTGACCCCACTGCCACGCACACCCGTTTGAGAAATGACCGTTCGTTCTCCCGTCACCGGATTTACCAGGAAGATACCGTCCGTATTCAGATTGCTGACGATAATGTCTCCGGGTGATAGAAACCCGGCAGCGGACAGGTTCGGCAAGAGCAGCGAGGCCGTCAGGAACGCGAATGCCAACTGGCAACAAGTCCACCGATTCCAATGTGAACGCATACAAGTTCCTCCAGACAAGATTACACTGGCTTTTTGGACAGAATTTTGAGCTGTTCAAACCAGTATGGAAGTCCGGTGGGAGTGATTGCAATAATTTTTCGCAAAAAAAAAAGAAAAAAGTGCAAGTGCTAAATGTGACGAGTTGCAGGTGCACTGATTTCTTGTGGTGGAATTCCGGGTCGAGTCGTTCTCCACGGATCGACGCAGCCACACGGGGAAGTCGATTCTGCGCTCGCTGGAATGTCTCACCGTGGTCAGTTCACGCTGAACTTTGGCGGGAACGGGGGATCCGACGAATCGTCGGTCGGCGCGCGTCGGAGTTCCCGCAGAGACGTGAGCAAAAGTTCGCTCCGTTCGTCCGTGTCCAGCGACTCCAGGACACGCTGTCTGTCTGACGGCGGCAGCGGAAGTGCGAACGCCAGAATGTCACAGAGAACACCCAAGGGAAGGTCCGCATCGAGTGCCTGCACCAAATGCTGGTCGAGGTTCATTTCGGGGGACAAACCGCGGAACTCGTCGATCAGTTCGGCCCGGCGGCGGTCACGGTCGATGTAACTCGTTTCGACGACCCGATCTTCCAGCACTTCCAAGCGAACTGTTCGGTAGGCGTTTTCATCGTCCAGTTGGGCCACAATCTTTGCCCGGCAGAGACCTCGCAGCATGACGTAAAAGCGTCCGTCCGGCAGACGTTCCAACGCAGAGAGATGCCCCAGGCAGACCACATCGAAGACTTCGGCATGCTTTGTTTCGTACAGGGCTTCAAACCCCGGTTTGACCAGGCCCATCGCGATCAGGCGGTCACCGCTCCAAGCGGCTTCCACCATCTCCCGGTACCGAGGCTCGAAGATGTGCAACGGCAGCAGGATTTGGGGGAACAATACGGAGTTGGGAAGCGGGAACAGTGGAGCGTTCCCGTCGAAGTGTTCCAGTTCCCGCCCGGTTGGTTCGGTCATGTGATCAATCAGTCTGCCAGGTTTGAATTGCCAACCGGTTGGAGTTTCGGAACACGATCGTCCTGGATTTCGACACCGGTCGGATAGACGTCCTTGGCATCGAGCAATTCCTGCATGCAATACGTGAAGTCGCGGCGAAAGCGGGCCAAATCGATGCCCCAGCACTCGTCACCGTAGGGCTCCAGGTTCTTCATGGCCGAATCGTACAACTTGCGGGCGCCGCCCAGGTTCTCATTCCCGAAGTGAAACAAGGCTACGGCCGCTTGAATCAGTCCCTGCAGGAACTTCTTCTCGTCCCCGTGGTGGTCCGACCAGAGTTCTTCCAGAATGTCATGGCATTCAAAGAAGTCTTCTTCGTTGAAAAGCCGAATCCCTTCCAGGTATTGTTCCGGATAGTCCTGATCCATTGGGGCACTTCACCACCGATCGTGTCGCTTCATTCCACAGACCGCCATCGTCCTGACACGGGACGGGCGGCTGGTTGTCTGCCTCGAATATTCGAGTGTAGGCAACACTGCGGGCGGGGTCCAGCCGCGCGAACTGCGGACAACGGGAACTCAGTATGCCGAAGACGGATTCTGCGGATCAGCGCGTCGCCAATAAACGACGTGTCCGCAAGATTGTACGCCGCCTCGCCAAAGCCTATGCCGGGGCGGAATGTGCTCTGCGGCATGAAAACCCGTTCCAACTGGCCGTCGCAACCATTCTGTCGGCACAGTGCACCGACGAACGGGTCAATATGGTCACCCCGGCGTTGTTCGAGCGTTTTCCCACCGCCGAATCCTTGGCAATGGCGAATCAGAAGGACGTCGAGACGTTGATCAATTCGACGGGTTTTTTTCGTTCGAAAGCGAAAAACCTGTGCGGAATGGGCCGGATGGTTGTCGCACAGCACGGAGGTAAACTTCCGCGGACACTGGACGAACTGATCCAACTTCCGGGAATTGGTCGCAAAACGGCGAATGTTGTCCTCGGAACGGCATTCGGCATTCCCAGCGGCGTTGTGGTCGACACGCATGTTAAGCGAATCAGCTATCGACTCGGCCTGACGGAGCAGACGTCGCCCGAAAAAGTCGAGCAGGACCTGATGACCATCCTTCCGAAGTCGGAGTGGATCGATTTTTCGCATCGTCTGATTCATCATGGCAGGCAAATCTGC
>CALJUK010000957.1 GCA_937975745.1 uncultured Planctomycetaceae bacterium
GGTAATACCCGTGCGCCAAAGTACCGCTTGGTCCGTCGAAGTCGTGTCCGCCGAGGCGAATATCCCCGGAAGCACCGCTCGCGTTGTAAGCTTCACCGGCATCGGCGACTTCCACAAAGGTCAGGTCGGCAACGGCCGACCAAGCCGCAAAGGCTGCTTCAATTTCCTCGAGAAAGCCCACTGGCATGAAGTCCGCGAGCGCGATGATTGTCCCTCCGGCACCATCCTCGCCGGTACTGACTCCGGTTGCCATGAAGCTGTAAGTGATGGTTGCCCCGGTCCCAAGAGTGGGCGAACCCCACTTGCCGGGACTTGACGGACCCAGCTCGTAATCACCACCTAGCGGTGTGCCGGGGGCCAACGTTTCCGCCTGCGCGGAACCGCACATCAGCCCCAAGATCGCCAGGGCGGCAACCTGTGTTCCTACACGCTTCAACATAACGTACTCCTCTTCTCATCGCGACTTGCCCCCGTGACATAAATACACCGATACTACACTGTCCAAGTGAATCAAACGTTGCAACCCGAATTTTTGGAATTCTGCAAATTTTCTCCGATTGCTGTCTCGGCTGTTAACTGCTGGATACGCCCTCTCCTGCGGCACACGCTGTCGTGCGAACGAATACCGACGCTGGCGGGCCGGACTTGGCCAATTGCGTGACGCGATCACGATGGTAGAATCAACCTTCCCACTGGAATCCTGTCGGCCGGGCCTCGACTTCGGCTGCAGCTGGTCAATGTGAAGGATGGAGCCTGAATGTCAGTCGTTCGCCCGTTTGCACATCTGCACTGTCACACCCATTTCAGCCTGCTTGACGGTGCCAGCCGTATCCCGGACCTGATTAAGAAGGTCAAAGCAGCAGGAATGAATTCCTGCGCGATTACGGACCATGGCAACCTGTTTGGGGCAATTGAGTTTTATGAGTCGTGCAAGGCGGCCGACGTTAATCCGATCCTCGGTTACGAGGCTTACATTGCGCCCAGTTCGCGGACCGACCGTTCTGCCTCGCGGATGAAGGAAGCCAGCTATCACCTGACGTTGCTGGCGATGAATCGGACCGGCTTTCAGAACCTGGTCCACATGGCGTCGGTCGCGTATCTGGAAGGCTTCTATTACAAACCGCGGATCGACAAGGAGCTTCTCGAAGCCCATAGCGAAGGGCTCATCCTGCTCACCGGTTGCGCGTCGAGCGAACTGTCCCACTTCATCCTGGGCGAACGGATGGACGAGGCGGAGTCTTTGTTGGCCTGGTACAGCCGGGTCTTCGGCGATCGGTTGTATCTGGAGATTCAGAACTCTGGGATCGAAATCCAGAAACTGTGCGCCGACGGGACAATCGATCTGGCCAATCGGATGGGACTCCCCTTGGTTGCAACCAACGACGCTCACTACGTCAACCGCGAAGATGCGCTGGCCCAGGATGTTCTGCTGTGCGTCAATACGCATTCACTCCGCAGCGATACCAACCGGATGAAGATGACCGGCGATGAGTTCTTCGTCCGGACGCCAGACGAAATGTATGCCGCATTCCCAGGGCTGGAGGACGCGGTCGCCCGGACGCAGGAGATTGCCGACCGGGTCGATATCGACCTGGATTTGAAGGCGAAGCATTATCCAGTGTTTCAGCCGCCGGCCGGGCAGACCGATGTCGAATACCTCCGCGAGCTTTGTCAGGAACGACTCGTTGCGCGTTATGGCGACGAACTGACCGATGCACACCGTGCCCGTCTGGATATGGAACTGGGCGTCATCGAGCAGATGGGCTATTCCAGTTACTTCCTGATCGTCTGGGATTTCGTCCGCTTTGCCGAACGAGAAGGCATTCCTTGTCAGGCGCGTGGTTCAGCCTGCGGGGCGATTGTGGCATTCCTGCTGGGCCTGAGCAACGTATGTCCTTTGAAGTACGATCTGCTGTTCGAACGATTCCTTGATCCGAGCCGGTCGGAGCCGCCCGATATCGATATCGACTTCTGCCGCGATGGTCGCCAGCGCGTCATCGATTACACGAAGGAGAAGTACGGCGAAGAGTGCGTTGCGCAGATTGGTACGTTCGGCACGCTGAAGGCAAAGGCAGCCATTCGTGACGTTGGCCGGGCCTTGGGAGTGCCCCTCCCTCGAGTCGACGAGATTGCGAAGATGATTCCCGAGACGTTGGGAATCAAGCTGAAAGACGCACTCAAAGAATCGGGCGAACTTCGAGAAGCCTACGATCAGGATCAGTCGATTCGCGAACTGATCGACATTGCCATTCGGCTGGAGGGAATGGCCCGTAGCGCCGGGACGCATGCGGCCGGTGTGGTGGTGGCCAACATGCCTCTCTCGAATGTGATTCCCCTGCAGACAATCTCCGGTAAAGAGGACGTTGTCACGCAGTGGGATGGTCCCACCGTCGAGAAGGTGGGTCTGTTGAAGATGGACTTTCTCGGGTTGCGGAACCTGACGATCCTCGACAAGGCAGTCAAGAACGTCAAAAAACACCGCGGGATCGATCTGAATCCGATTGAGCTCCCATTGGACGACGCCGAAACGTTCGCACTGCTGCAGCGAGGCGAGACGAAAGGCATCTTCCAGCTGGAAAGCGGCGGGATGCGCGACCTGCTGACCAAGATGAGGCCGGACCAGTTTGCCGACATCATCGCTACTTCGGCGCTGTATCGGCCGGGACCGCTGGAAGGCGGGATGGTGATGACGTACGTCGACGTCAAGCACGGTCGCCAGCCGGTTCCAAAAGTTCATCCCATCGTGGACGAAATCCTGGAAGAGACTTACGGCGTGATGGTCTACCAGGAACAGGTGATGCGGATTCTAAACCGGGTGGGGGGCATCGAGCTGTCCGCCGCGTATCGCTGCATCAAAGCCATCAGCAAGAAAAAACTGAAAACCATTGCCGAGTTCCGCGAACAATATGTTGCTGGCGCGAAGGATCGGGGGCTGGACGAACAGATTGCCATCGACCTGTTCGAATTGATCGAGAAATTCGCTGGTTACGGCTTTAACAAGTCGCATTCGACAGCATACGGTGCCGTCGCCTACCAGACGGCCTACCTGAAGGCCCATT
>CALJUK010000958.1 GCA_937975745.1 uncultured Planctomycetaceae bacterium
CTGTGGCGGCGTTTGGACGCCGAATGGCCTACGAACCAGGCAGGTTACGCCGCCGAAACCGGCTACAGTAGAACGAAGCTCGCTCTAAACCGCCCCGCTTCGCCCGCTCGTCGGATTCGCGCGACTCCCCTGTACAGACCAGTGTGTCATGTGCGGAAACGGAGTGGACGGCACGAACACCTGCGGATTTCGTCCCGCTCACTTCAGCATGCCCGCGACACGAAACATTGGACGGACACGACTGTCCCGGACGCATCACACATATTACTGTGGTGAAATCGGACAAGCGCGTTTCCCCGGGGAGTTCTTTGGTGTTTGGTGAATCTCAACCCGCCTGGTTGTCGGAAGGGATCGGGCCCGCTCCACGGCTGCAGTTTCGCTGTCGCCTGGATGGTGGCCTGGCTGGCATGGACTGTGCGAGGGAAGAGGGGAGCCTGTTTGCCGCGGACAATTCCGGCGGTGTTTACCGCTATGACCGCCGGGGAAGTTTGACGGCCGTCACACGGGGTCAGGATGGTGTCCGAGCCTTGTCCGTCAGTGACGATGGCAGCGCGGTCGTCTGTCTGATCGGCCCGAGTCGTCTGGCAATGCTGACCGGGGAGTTGCAGAGCCGTTGGCAACTCGACTTTCACGAGCAATGCCTGGCAGCGGCGGTGGCGGCTTATGGCAACTATGTCGTCATCGCATTTGCCAACGCAGAGAACCTGGTGGTCGATTGCAACCGCCAGCAGATTTCGCAATTCACATCGATCAGACCATTAGGCCATATCAGCTTCGTTGTCGAATCGCCCGACATTGTGGGGGCCGCCGAACACGCCTTGCTCTGTCGGTATTCGCTCAAGGGAAAGCCCGAATGGGACAGCAGCCTGTGGTCGAACGTCGGGAGCCTGGCCGTCACAGCCGACGGACGACGCATCTTTCTGGCTGGATATAACCAGGGAATTCAGACTTACAACGGAGAGGGAACCGCCAAGAAGTCGTTCGTCGTCGACGGAACGGTCAAGTGTCTGGCGGCCAGTGCCAGTGGCAAGCGGATCATCGCGGCGACCGTGGAGGGACACCTCTACTGGCTGGACTCGGATGGGGAAATTGTCTGGACGACCGGTAACGTGCCGGACGTCGTGAAGGTTTGCTGCGATCCGCTGGGAGACTGGTTCGTCGTCGGAATGCAGGACGGAACGGTTGCACGCTGTGGCTGGGCCGAGCTTTCGCCGACGGCATGAATGGGCCAATCCTGGTTCCCGCCTCCTGGCCAAAGTCGGAATTGGCTCGAATCGATTTTGACTACGGCCTTCGAACGTCGTAAGATCAATCAAGGGCTGGACTTTTTCGAGTCCCCTGATGTGAGGTTGGGGCACGGAACGTTTCATTGCAGTGTCACCGAGGCCGACTGGTTCGGGGCGCTTCGGGTTGCAGTCGCATCGAGTGTACGACTTCGACAAAGAAGAGTCGGTTCGGCCAACGAAAACCGGAGGACGCAACCTGGCGTTTCAGGCCGTTTGCACCTGATGCAGCGGATCAAGGCCTCTCACAGGCTATGGCGGCAGGGCGCTGACGCGAAGTTCAAACCGTGCGGAATTCCAACGGGTGAACGCAAGAAATTCGAATCAAGCTTCAGTTCGTTCGTGTAGATCTCGGTGATCGCCGTAGCATTAAGACAAAAATCGAGTAAAACCGTAGTGCAGCCGGTGCCATTTGGCTGGAACCGCCGACTGACGGGTCTCGATTGACGGACCGGTC